>DATCYE010000047.1:0-7913 GCA_036570485.1 Pusillimonas sp.
TTATCCGGCAATTCTCGAAACGCAGGGCCGCCAAAGGATGCGGCGCCATGACGGCGATGCGCTCGGCGATGTCCAGGCCGGGAGTATCGGCATCGATCACGAAGGCGCTGATGCCGCGCGCTCCCGGCGCTTCTCCGGTGCGAGCGAAAACACAGTAGAAATCGGCGATTCCGCCATTCGATATCCAGGTCTTTTCGCCATTGAGCACGTAATCTGCGCCTTCCTGCACGGCGGAGCATGACATCGCGGCCACATCGGAGCCGGCGTCCGGCTCCGATAGCGCGAAGGCGGCAATAGCTTGCCCCGCCGCCACTTTGGGCAGATACCGCTGGCGCATGGCCTGGCTGCCGGCAAGGGAAATGGCACCGCTGCCCAGGCCCTGCATGGCGAAGGCGAAATCGGCTAGGCCGTCATGGCGGGCCAGCGTTTCGCGCAGGATGCAAACAGCCCGGGAATCTATCTGGGGCCAGCATCCGCCCCAACTGCCTTGCGGGCCCTGTGGAACGGCAAATCGCAGCCAGCCGGCCTGGCCCAGTTCGGCCACCAGGCGGCGACAGGCGCGGTCGGTATCGGCATGATCGACATCCGCCAGTGCAGTCTGGCACCAGACTTCCAGGCCGGATGCCAGCTCTTGATGGCGGGCGTCGAAAAAAGGCCAGTCCAGCCAGCTTGTGTCGCTCATTCAGTTCCCCTCGAACACCGGCTTGCCCTTGGCGACGAAGGCCTCATAGGCCCGGCGGAAATCCTGAGTCTGCATGCAGATGGCCTGGGCCTGAGCTTCGGCTTCGATGGCTTCGTCCACACCCATATTCCACTCCTGGTGCAACAATTTTTTGGTCATGCCGTGCGCAAACGTGGGGCCGTCCGCCAACTGCCGCGCCAATTTTTCAGCCGCCTGGAGCACGCCGTCGGATGCATGCAGGCTATTGAAAAAACCCCAGTTCAATCCTTCCTCGGCCGTCATGGCCCGACCGGTATAAAGCAGTTCGGACGCCCTGCCCTGGCCTATCATGCGCGGCAACAGAGTGCAGGCCCCCATATCGGCACCGGCCAGACCGACGCGCGTGAACAGGAAGGCGGTGCGCGCCTGTGGAGTGCCCACACGCAAGTCGGAAGCCAATGCGACCATGGCGCCCGCGCCGGCGCATATGCCGTCCACAGCGGCAATCACCGTTTGCGGGCAGGCACGCATGGCCTTGACCAGATCGCCCGTCATACGGGTAAAGTCCAGCAACTGCGGCATGCTCATTTCGGTTAGTGGGCCGATGATTTCGTGCACATCGCCGCCCGAGCAGAAGTTGCCGCCCGCCCCCGTCACCACGACGGCCTTGATGTCAGTGGCATAAACCAGTTCGCGAAACAGGTCGCGCAGCTCGGCGTAAGAGTCAAAAGTCAGTGGATTCTTGCGCTCGGGCCGATTCAAGGTAAGGGTGGCGACCTTGCCGTCTTGCGAAACACTCCACAAGAAGTTCCTGGCCTGGTAGCCGGCGCAAGCGTGTTTATGATGCGCCATGGTGTGTACTGCGTTTTGCATGCGGTTTCCTTTGTTTTGCGCGGCGGCGCGTTCAGCCCGCCATGACCTCGCCGCCATCCACGGGAATGGCCTGTCCGTTAATCGATGCCGAAGCCGGCTGGCACAGCCATGCCACGGCTTGCGCCACCTCGTCCGGCTGCACCAGCCTGCCCTGGGGGTTGCGTCCTGCCAGGGTGGCCTTGGCCTGGTCGGCTGATACGCCGGTTTTTTGCACAATGTTCTCGATCGCGCCCTGCACGATGTCGGTCTCGGTGTAGCCCGGACACACGGCATTGACCGTGACGCCCTTGCGGGCGGTTTCCAGCGCCAGCGCACGAGTCAGCCCGATTACGCCGTGCTTGGCCGCGCAATAGGCGCTGACGTAGGGGTAACCGATCAGGCCCGCCGTGCTGGCGACATTGACGATGCGGCCCCATTGGTTCTCCAGCATGTCGGGCAGAGCCGCCTGCATGCAATGGAAGGTCCCACTAAGGTTGACCTGGATCATGCGCTGCCATGCGTCTTCGTCTATGCGATCGAAGCGCTGGCTTTCCGCCTGCCCGGCGTTGTTGACCAGGATATCGATGACGCCGAACGCCTCTTTGGCTTGCGCAAAGGCTTGCACGACCTGACTGCGCTTGGCGATGTCGCCGCGCACGAAGCCCGCCTGCCCCGCAAGACGGCCCACCGCCAAGTCCAGTGCATCGGCATCGCGTCCCATCAGGGTGATGCGCGCGCCAAGGCCGGCCAGGCGCTGCGCGACCGCATAACCTATGCCGCGCGAGCCTCCCGTCACCAGGGCATGCCGCCCGCTTAATGGCTGTGCTGTATTCATTTTGCTATCGGCTGCGCATAGGCGGCCGCTCGTTCGAAATTGGTTTCCAGTTGCCGCTTGGCCGGGAAGTACTGCTTGGGCCAGTCGATATCGGTGTATCCGATGCGCGCCGACTCACGCAAGGTCCAGGCCGCATCGGCCAGATGGGGCCGAGCCAGAGCGCACAGATCGGCGCGCCCTGAAGCGATAATGCTGTTGACGTGGTCAGCCTCGAAAATGGCCCCTACCGCTATGGTCGGCACCCCGGCCTCGTTGCGTACGCGGTCTGAAAACGGCGTTTGATACATGCGCCCGTATACCGGCTGCTCGGCCTTGCTGACCTGGCCCGACGAGCAGTCCAGCATATCGGCGCCAGCTTCCTTGAAGCGTCTGGCGATATGCACTGCATCGTCGGCGGTAATGCCGCCCTCGACCCAATCGTGCGCCGAAATCCGTACCGACATCGGCAAGTCTGCAGGCCAGACTTCTCTTACGGCCTGGAAGACCTCAAGCGGATAGCGCAGGCGATTGTCCAGTGAACCGCCATAGTCGTCGTCACGTTGATTGGTCAGCGGCGAAATGAAGCTGGACAGCAGATAGCCGTGCGCACAATGCAGTTCCAGCCAGTCGAAACCGGCCTGGGCCGCACGCCGCGCAGCCGCCACAAACTGGTCGCGCACGGCATCCATCTGTTCACGGGTCATCGCCTGGGGTACTTGCGACACGCCCGCTATATAAGGCAGCGCCGAAGCGGACACCAAAGGCCAATTGCCTTCGGGCAAGGGCATGTCGGTGCCTTCCCAACTGACACGCGTGGAGCCTTTTCGACCAGCATGCCCCAGCTGTATGCCTATGCGGGCGTCGCTGTTTTGATGCACGAAATCAACAATGCGCTTGAAGGCCAGCATTTGCGTGTCTGTCCACAAACCTGGGCAAGCCGGGGTGATGCGGGCTTCCGGAGAGACGCAGGTCATTTCCACCATGACCAGGCCCGCACCGCCCATGGCGCGCCCACCCAGGTGCACAAGATGAAAGTCGCCCGGAACACCGTCTACGCTGGAATACATTGCCATGGGCGACACCACGATGCGGTTCTTCAATGTAATGCCGCGCGCCGTGTAGGGCGTGAGCATGGGCGGCGCTGCGTGCATCCCTTCGTTAACGGCCGCACCGGCCAAACCGGCCAGCCATCGCTCGTACGTTTCCAGCCATGCCGCGTCGCGCAAGCGCAGATTTTCGTGGGAAATACGCTGCGAACGTGTCAACAAGGAGTAGGCAAACTGTTGGGGTTCAAACTTGGCATACCGGGCTACGTTCTCGAACCACTCGGTAGAGTTGCGCGCCGCATTCTGGATTTTCAGGACTTCAATACTGCGTACGTCCTGGTAATGGCCCAGCGCGGCAGGCAGATCGTTGTCGTGAGCCAGTATGGAGCGATGCAGTTCGATGGCGTCTTCCAACGCCAGCTTGGTGCCCGAGCCTATGGAAAAATGAGCGGTATGCGCAGCATCGCCCATCAGCACGACAGGCACGCTGCGCTGGCTGGGCAAAGTCTGCCAATGCACCCAAGCATCGCAGATAACCCGCGGGAAGCGTATCCAGATCGCCGACCCACGCAAGTGGCCCGCGTTTGAAACCAGCGCATGGCCACCCAGCCAGGGCGCGAACAGTTGCTCGCAATAGGCTATGCCATCTTCCTGGCTCATGGTGTCCAGCCCGGCGGCTTGCCAGGTTTCGTCCAGAGTCTCGACGATGAAAGTGGACATACCCGGCTCGAATTGATAGGCGTGCGCCTGGAACCAGCCATGCTCGGTTTGCACGAAAGCGAAAGTAAAGGCGTCGAAGGTCTGCTTTGTGCCCAACCAAACGAAGCGACACTGCCGGGTATCGATATCGGGTTTGTAGGTATCGGCGTAGCGCGAGCGCACCCGGCTGTTCAGGCCGTCGGCCGCAATCACGAGATCGGCCTGGTATTTTTCAGCGACCTGCTGGTCGTCGGTAACGTCGGCTTCAAAAACCAGCTTCACGCCCAGCTCTTCGCAGCGCGCCTGCAAGACATTCAACAGCTTCTTGCGGCCTATGCCTATAAAGCCGTGGCCGCTGCTGCGCATGCTGTGGCCTTTATAGTGGATTTCGATGTCGTCCCAATGATTGAAGGCAGCGCTGATCTGCTCTGCGGAAACCGGATCGGCCTGTTGCAGGTTTTCCAGAGTGGCATCGGAGAAAACCACCCCCCACCCGAAGGTGTCGTAGGGACGATTGCGTTCGATCACGGTGACCTCGTGCCTGGAATCGGCAAGCTTCATCAGCAAACCAAAATACAGCCCCGCCGGCCCTCCGCCTATGCATGCGATTTTCATGGTTGCTCCGTATGCGTCTTGCGCCAAGGCCGCGATGCCGCCTCTGGCCAATATTGCTTTAAGCTTAAACTATATAACCAAAAAAAACCGCCCGCAAGAATTTTTTTACACGGCATCCAATACCGTGCTTCGCTTGCGGGCGGTTTTATTAAAAGCGCTGGTCCGACAGACCATAAATGGCCTGCAACAGGTTTACGCGTGATTGGGCCACCACGGCGCCACGCCAGTCGTCATGATCCGGATAGAACGCCGCCCGATGCGCCACCTTCATAGCTTTGCGCTGCGCCTGATCGACACCAACTTTGCCCGCCAACCATCGGTCGCCGCGCAAGGCCAGAAAGACCTCATCCATGGGAACCGTACCGTACTCCAAGGCCATGAAGGTCAGCTCCGGCACCTGGCTGCACTCCTCCAGCAAGGCCTGCATGCCGGTTCCAGCGATATCGACCGTGCTGGAATCAGGGTCCGTCACGGACACCACGTCGCTCCCCCACCAAGATTTGGCTCGCAGGTATTCGTCACGGCCTTTCTGCACGAAAATCTTCTCGGCATGCCCGTAGGGACCCAGGCCGGTGTGATAGTCGATCCAGGCCACCTTGTTGCGCTTGCGCCCATGATGCGCAAGCACCTGGCGCAAGGTGCGATTGCTCCAGCTAGGGGCCTGGCCGCCATAGAACAAGCCATCGGCATGGGTGTACTGACCCAGCATCACCCCTTCGCGGTAGGCCTGCTCGCCTTCAACGTCCCGGAATGCCTGGATGGCAGTCTCGTTTTCGGCCGATGGCGGCCAGCTTTGCGGAATCAACAAACCATGCAGAGCGCCATAATGCGGATTCTGCGGCAAAGGCTTGCTGAAATCGCAGAAATTACGGTTCAAATCGATATTGTCTTCGTTGGTCCGGTGGCCCCACGAAAACCCATAGGCATTCACGGCATGGATCAGCAATATACCTATGCCGCCGGCCTGTGCTTTGTCCAGCAAAGTCTGGTCGTCCAGCAGGGCCACCTGGCACCCCGAGCCGCAATAACCCTCTTCGCCATGCATGGCCGATGTCAACACCAGCAAAGAACGCGCGTCCGCCGCGCCGTAATAAGCCGCATCCATCGCCAGTTCTTCACCGTCCACGCCCTGCCCCACCGGATTTACATAGGACTGAAGACTGCACCGCCGTCGGCGGGCAGCCGCCAGAAAGCAGGCACGCGCATCGGCGTAACTGCGGCCAAAATATTTCTCGAACATTACTCAATGTCTCCAACAATTGTCATTCGATGATCTGCGGAATTTACCACCACGGCTTGATTGAAGATTAAAATACTCCGATCCCGCAGCAGATCAAGCAATAACTCGCCATGAGCGCCATCCCCCTCAAAAAAACAGCCATGCCCGACATTCCCGACCTGGAAAGCCTCACCGTCCCCGAAGACCATCGCGACCTAAGGCTTTGGCTACGCATGCTGACCTGCTGCAACCTGGTCGAAAGCGAAATACGCAGCCGTCTGCGCTCCGAATACGGAACCACTCTGCCGCGCTTCGACATGATGGCGCAACTGCTGCGCACGCCGGGCGGCATGAAAATGAGCGAGCTCTCGCGCCACATGATGGTCACCAATGGCAATATCACGGGCATCACCGATCAGCTCGAAAAAGAGGGCCTGGTGGAACGCATCAAGGTGGCCAGCGATAGGCGCAGCTCGCTCATCAAGCTTACCGGCAAAGGCAGGCGCAACTTCAAAAAAATGGCGCAAGCGCACGAGCAATGGGTCCAGTCCATCTTCGGCGGCCTCTCCGAGAAAAGTAGAAACGCTCTTTTCGACGCCCTGGGCGAACTCAAACTGCTGACCCGGCCAGCACCGCCGGACGGAAACTGATCTCTACGATAAAATCAATCGTTCCAGACTTTTCCTTGCCAAGTGAGCGCCATGGCCGTCAATTTTTACATCCCTCCGGAATCCAGTATTTTCCCCGTCGCCGGGGTAGAAATAGGCATCGCCGAAGCTGGGATACGCAAAGCCAATCGGCGCGACCTGACCGTCTTTCGCCTGGCTGAAGGCAGCAGTGTTGCCGGCGTCTTCACCGTCAACCGTTTCCGCGCGGCGCCCGTGCAGGTATCCGAAGCACACTTGGCTAGCGGGCACGGCATACGCGCTCTGGTCATCAATACCGGCAATGCCAATGCCGGCACCGGCGCAAGCGGCCTGCGCGCAGCCACGCAAACCTGCACCGAGCTGGCCCACATTCTTGGCCTTAAGCCCCAGCAGGTATTGCCCTTTTCCACCGGCGTCATCCTGGAGCCGCTGCCTCTTGATCGCCTGGTCGCCGCCTTGCCGGCTGCAACGGCTACCCTTGCCGCCGACAACTGGTTCGCCGCCGCCCACAGCATCATGACGACCGACACTCTGCCAAAGATCGTCTCCAGGCGCGTAGCACTTGGCAATGCCACCATTACCCTTACCGGCATCAGCAAGGGTGCCGGCATGATACGGCCCAATATGGCAACCATGCTGGGCTATCTGGCCACCGACGCGGGCATTGCGCCGGAGCTGCTTAAAGACATGACCCGCGCCATCGCCGATCGCTCGTTCAACCGTATTACGGTCGATGGCGATACCTCTACCAACGACTCCTTCATCATCATGGCCACCGGCCAAAGCAGTGTGCGTGTCGACTCGGTATCCGATCCCTTGTATACGCCGCTCTATGAAGCGCTGGCCGAGGCCGCCACCGAATTAGCGCAAAAAATCGTGCGCGATGCCGAGGGCGCAACCAAATTCATGACCATACAGGTGGAACAGGCCAAAACCGGCGAAGAAGCACTTAAAGTGGCCTACGCCGTCGCGCAGTCGCCCTTGGTCAAGACAGCCTTCTTCGCATCCGACCCCAACTTGGGCCGCATTCTGTGCGCTATCGGCTATGCGGGCATCGACGACCTTGATGTCACGACGACCAAGCTGTGGCTGGGCGACACTCTGGTCGCCAGCCAGGGCGAACGCCACCCCGACTACCAAGAGGCCGACGGCCAACGCGTCATGAAAGAAGCCGAAATTCTGGTGCGCATTGCCCTGGGGCGCGGCACGGCGACCGACACGGTCTATACCTGCGATTTCTCGCACGAATACGTCAGCATCAATGCGGATTACCGCTCGTAAACGGGGTAAGCCCTTGACTTAATGCGTCATTTTTACGGCGCCGCTTGACTTAGATACGAGCCTCGGGCTAGAATCATGA
>DATCYE010000048.1:0-3761 GCA_036570485.1 Pusillimonas sp.
GAATCGCCCAACTATGCGGCAAGCAGCCCGGTGCTGGCGCGGTTCGACCATAAAGTCAGCATCATACCCATCGGCCAGGATGCATCCCTGCAGGCACAGCCCGAGCCGCGTCAACTGCGCGATTGGGAACAACGGCTGGGCGGCAGGTTTTTTCTGTTCGTGGGCGCTCTTCGGTACTACAAGGGCCTGCACCATCTGTTGCAGGCCGCCCAGGGTTGCTCGTACCCCATTGTAATAATGGGGACGGGGCCGCAAGAGGCCGAGCTTAAACAACAGGCGCGGCGCCTGGGCCTGGCCAACGTCAGTTTCCTGGGCGCATTGCCGGAATCGGACAAGGTCGCGCTCTACAAGCTGTGCCACGCATTTGTCTTCCCTTCCCATATACGCTCCGAGGCTTTCGGCGTGGCGCTGGTGGAAGCCGCCATGCATGGCAAACCGATGATCTCGTGCGAAATCGGCACGGGCACGACGTTCATCAACCTGGACAAGGTAACGGGCATTGCCGTGCCGCCGGCAAACCCGCGGCGGCTGCGCCAGGCCATGGATGATTTATGGAATAACCCGCTAATGGCGGAAACCTATGGCCGACAGGCGCAGCAACGCTATCGGGACGTATTCACGTCCGAACGCATGGTCAGGCAGTATGCGCGACTGTACGAGGCCTTGATGGGATGATGGGGTTGTTTTGTCGCTTTCAGGCGCTGTTTTCAGGCCTCTGTATCGGTATCGAAGGGTGTTTTATACAAACTGGCCGAAAATATTATTACAATTACAACGACTTATTTACAAATAGTTCAACAGCACCCCATGCATGGTATATTTCAGGTGTTCATCTATTGAACGCTGTATTTTCCGCGCTTGCTGACCGTGACACAGCACGGCGGTAGCGTGTCCAAGCCACTTATCCACATGCCTGATACCCCTTCGCACGACGAAAGCCACCTTAAGGTGCTGCGCCTGCTGGAATCCGATCCGGGGCTTAGCCAGCGCGACCTGTCGCAGGCCCTGGGCGTAAGCCTGGGCAAAACCAACTACTGCATTCGCGCCCTGCTGGACAAGGGCCTGATCAAGATGCAGAACTTCCGCAACAGCCAGAACAAGCTGGCGTACGCGTACCTGCTGACCCCGGCCGGCATCGCGGCCAAGGCCGAGCTGACCACCAGTTTCCTGAAGATAAAAATGCGGGAATACCAGACCTTGCGTCGTGAAATCGACGAACTGCAGCGCGAAGCGCGGCAGTCGAATTCGGCCACCTGAGGCACCCGCATTCAGGCGGCCCCGCACGTCTTTTCCCGTCAATCGCGACACGAATCTTTACTACAAACCCGTCCACGCAAACTATACGATGAAGAACTTCGCCCTGATCGGCGCCGCCGGCTATATTGCCCCGCGCCACATGAAAGCCATCAAAGACACCGGCAACCGGCTGGTGGCGGCGCTGGACCGCAACGATTCGGTCGGCATTATCGACAGCCATTTCCCCGATGCGGAATTTTTCACCGAGTTCGAGCGGTTCGACCGCCATATCGACAAAATGCGTCGGTCCGACAAGGCGGAAAACATCGACTACGTGTCCATCTGTTCGCCCAACTACCTGCACGACTCGCACATGCGCTTCGCCCTGCGCAGCGATGCCGACGCCATCTGTGAAAAGCCCCTGGTGCTCAACCCCTGGAACATCGACGGCCTGCAAGAAGTCGAGCGCGACACCGGCCACAAGATCAACACGATTTTGCAACTGCGCGTGCACCCGGCCATTGTGGCCCTGCGGGAAAAAGTCCAGAATCAGAAAAAAGACACCAAGCACGAAGTGGACCTGACCTACATTACGTCGCGCGGGCACTGGTACCTGCAGTCGTGGAAGGGCGATGTAAAAAAATCGGGCGGAATCGCCACCAATATCGGCGTGCATTTTTTCGACATGCTGCACCATATATTCGGCGATCTGCAAACCAACGTCGTGCATGCCAGCACCGACACCTACGCCGCCGGCTATCTGGAATACCAGCATGCCCGCGTGCGCTGGTTCCTGTCTGTAAACTACCGCGACGTGCCCGAGGTGCAAAAAACCCAGGGCCAGCGCACCTACCGGTCGATCACCGTCGATGGCGAGGAAATCGAGTTTTCCGGCGGCTTTACCGACCTGCACACCCTTAGCTACCAGGGCATCCTGGCGGGCCAGGGCTTTGGCCTGGAGGAAAACCGCGTCGCCATCCAGACGGTGTCCACCATCCGCAATGCCCAGCTTGCCCCATTGGCTGGCGACTACCACCCATTTTTGAAGAAATGAACTACACCCGGCACGAAACCGCCATCGTTGACGATGGCGCGCAAATAGGCGAAGGCTCGCGCGTCTGGCACTTCGTTCATGTGTGTGCGGGCGCCCGCATAGGCGCGGGCGTGTCGCTGGGCCAGAACGTGTTCGTGGCCAATAAAGTCGTTATTGGCGACCGGTGCAAAATACAGAACAACGTGTCCGTGTACGACAACGTCACCCTGGAAGAAGGTGTGTTCTGCGGCCCCAGCATGGTGTTTACCAATGTCTACAACCCGCGCTCGCTGGTGGAGCGTAAGGACGAATACCGCGATACCCTGGTGAAAAAAGGCGCTACGCTGGGCGCGAACTGCACTATTGTGTGCGGCGTGACCATAGGCGAATACGCCTTTGTGGGGGCGGGGGCCGTGGTCAATAAAGATGTGCCAGCGTATGCTTTGATGGTGGGTGTGCCGGCGCGGCAGATCGGCTGGATGAGCCGCCACGGCGAAGCGCTGGACCTGCCGCTGGCGGGCGCTGGCGAAGCCGCCTGTGCTGCCACCGGGGAGCGGTACAGGCTAGCCGACGGCCGGGTGCGGTATCTTGGGAGGGTATAGGTGGCTAAACCCGACAACACCCCGTCTACGCTGGAATTGACGCGTGCCTTCTGGGCGCATCTGACCGTGCGGCGCAAGCGTCAACTTGGCGTGTTAATGGTGCTAATGGTGTTTGCGTCGTTTGCCGAGGTACTTAGTCTGGGTGCGGTGCTGCCTTTTCTTGGCATACTGACTGCGCCTGAAAAAGTGTTTAAACACCCCGCCATTCAGCCCGTGCTGGAATTGCTGCAAGTTCATACAGCCAGCGAGTTATTGTTGCCTATTACTATTGTGTTTATTGTTGCGGCACTACTGGCCGGAGCGATGCGTTTGCTATTGCTGTACGTGAATACACGCCTGTCGTATGCCATAGGCGCAGATTTCAGCTACGAAATTTACCGGCGTACGCTGCACCAGCCATACGCGGTGCATGTGTCGCGCAATAGTAGTCAGATCATAAGTGGTACAGGTAAGGCGAACGCAGTTATCAGTAGTTTGGTTACCCCATTGCTGACGCTGATTGGGTCGTCCTTGATCATGTTAGCAATACTGGCTGCGCTGCTTGTCGTGGACCCGGTCGTATCCGTTGTTGCTTTTGTCGGGTTCGGTGCAATTTATGGTGTGGTGATTTTAGTCACGCGTAAGCGCCTGGCTGCAAATAGTCATCGCGTGGCTGACAAGGGTACTCAGGTATTAAAAGCATTACAGGAAGGTTTGGGTGGAATTCGTGATGTACTGCTAGACGGTACTCAAGCCGAATATTGCCGGATATATCGCAAAGCTGATCAGCCCTTGCGGCAGGCTCAGGCAAGTACCTTGTTTATAGGCGGATCGCCGCGCTATGCGGTTGAGGCGCTTGGCATGATTCTTATCGCTATCCTTGCGTATGCCATGGCTGGAGCTCCTGGAGG
>DATCYE010000049.1:0-2195 GCA_036570485.1 Pusillimonas sp.
TCGGCGGCGTGGGTTCATTCCCGGGCGCCATCATCGGCGGCATCATCGCGGGTGAAATTCTTAGTCTTACTTCTATGTTTAATCCTGCATATTCTCGCGTCATGCTGTTTGTAGTCATGGCTCTGGTCCTTATTTTCCGGCCGCATGGCTTGATGGGACAGGAGGGTCGCGAATGAGCACGCATAATCAATCATTCGCGCGCCGGCAAACGGGCGAGATCATTGTCGGTATCTGTTTGCTGGCCGCGCCCTTCATCTTGCCGCATCTGGGCATGAGCGCCGATTTGCTGACGCGTATTCTGATCTGGGGCCTGTTCGGCCTGGGTTTTGATTTGCTGTTTGGCTATACGGGCCTGCTGTCCTTCGGGCAGTCGGCGTTTTACGGCACAGGCGGTTTCGTGGCAGCTTACTTGCTGACCTCGGGCATCGTGCCCCATATGCTGGGGGCGCTGCTGGTTGGTGTCATTGTCGCCGCGCTGGCCGGTCTGGTCATCGGCTACCTGACGCTAAGACGAACAGGCATTTATTTTGCAATGAGCACGCTGGCCTTCGGCGAGATGTTCTACTTCCTGGAAAACTCCCTGTTCAAAGAGTACACAGGCGGGGAAAACGGCATCGCCGGCGTGCCGCCACCGGAAATAGCGTTGGGCTTTGTCACCATCAATATTTCCAGCGGCTGGCCGATGTATTGGTTCGTGGCCATCTTCTTCTTCCTTGGCTACGTGATTGCCCGACGCATTGTGCGCTCGCCTTTCGGCGCTGTGCTCAAGGCTATACGCGGCAATCCAAAACGCGCCATGGCGTTGGGGCATTCCATACAGGGTTACAAGCTGACCGTGTTCGTGATTGCGGCAGCCTACGGCGGCCTGGCAGGTGGTTTGCTGGGCGTGTTCCAGTCGTATATGCCGCCTGATGCGTTTTCGCTCGATACGTCAGCACAGTTGGTGATACAGACGGTCATGGGCGGTGCGGGTACTCTGCTGGGGCCTTTGCTGGGTGCGACGATCTGGTTGTATCTGTATGAAGGGCTGCAACAATTGTCCGGTGTCGGCGCATACTGGAAGCTGATACTGGGCATAGTGTTCGTCGTGCTGGTCACGGTGTTCCGTCATGGTGTCGCGGGCGGCGTGCTCGATTACATGAAGCGTCGCAGCAAGACGACCAAGGTCGTCGATCCCGAAGCCAATGTGGAAGCCATGGCGCAGCTGGATATCGTGGCCCCCATTGTCGGAGGCCGCCCTGGCGCACCAGTACTGGAAGCGCGCGGCATCACCAAGCAGTACGGTGGTTTGACTGCCGTCAGCGATGTGACGTTTTCGCTGGCGGAAGGGGAAATGCGCGGTGTCATCGGTCCGAACGGCGCCGGAAAATCCACCTTCTTTGCCATGTTGGCGGGCGAGCTGGCCACGACCACAGGGCAGGTGTTTTTCCGTGGTCAGGAAATCACCGGTATCGGCGTCACGGCGGTCTGCCAGTTGGGCATGAGCAAAAGCTATCAGATCAATCAGTTGTTCGAAGGGCTTACGGTCAGGCAAAACGCAATGATTCCAGTGCTGGCGCGCAGCCGCGGCAAGTTCCGCGTCGATATGCTGCGCGGGCTGCATCATTCCAAGGTTCTGGATGAGCAGGTCAATGCGGCCATCGAGCTGGTGGCATTGACGCATCAGGCTGATACGCCGGTATCCGAGCTTTCCTACGGCGAAAAACGCCGCTTGGAAATCGGCCTGGCGCTGGCCACGGGTGCCAATGTCCTGCTGTTCGACGAACCGCTTGCGGGGCTGGGACCAGAAGAACGCGTGCACGTCGTGGCGCTACTTAAATCGATTCGCAAGGGCCGCAGCATGGTCATCGTCGAGCACGACATGGATGCCATGTTCGAGCTGGCGGAGCGAATCACTGTACTTTATGAAGGCCGCAAACTGGCGGAAGGCACACCCGACGAGATTCGGGTCGATCCGGCAGTCCAGGCAGCATATCTCGGAGGGATGGACGAGCATGAGTCTGCTTGAGGTCGAAAACATCAATAGCTACTACGGGGATTCCCATATCCTGTTCGACGTGTCTATGCGCGTGGAAGAAAATGAAGTAGTGGCCTTGCTGGGTCGTAACGGCGCCGGCAAGAGCACTACGCTGAAGTCCCTGATGGGGATGGTGCAGCCGAAAAGCGGCATCATTCGCCATAACGGGGCCGAGGTG
>DATCYE010000050.1:0-4591 GCA_036570485.1 Pusillimonas sp.
GTCTTCCAGGCATCGCGCGCTGCCGATGTTCCATGGGTTTGGAATGACAAAACACCCTGCTTTATGCAGCTCGGCAAAGTTTTCCCGTTTCTGGGCAGTGGTCGGCGTGGCGGTCATAGGAGGTCTCGTGGAAATGGGCGATGTGGTGCCGCTACATCTTACAAGCGTTGTCGGGCTGGAGCGAAAATTCAAGCGCAAAGAGCGGAGTTTTCATGCCGCACCGCCTGGCTAAACTAGCCTATATTCTGGAATATTAAGTGTGAACGCCATGAAAACTCATCTTCATCCTTCTTTAAGGTACAACTTTCGCACGCCGGGCAGCGTGGTTGGCGGCCCCATACGCTATGCCATTGGGTCGTACGCACAAGACCTGGTGCTGGTCGGTCATAGCGGCCAGGGTATTTGCGCAATTTTTCTTGGCGAAGACGCACATGCCTTGCAGGCTCAGTTGGCCGGCGCATTTCCGGGCGTTCCGCAACAGGAAGATGTTCACTCGCTGCGGGGCGATTTGAATAAAGTGATTGCCTTTCTTCAAAACGATAAAACGCAAGGCTGTATCGACCTGGATGTGGGCGGAACCGCCTTTCAGCAAAAGGTGTGGCAGGCGCTGTGCGCCATTCCGGCGGGGCAGACCCGCAGTTACACTCAGGTGGCTCAAGGCCTGGGCATACCTCGTGCGGTGCGCGCCGTGGCAAGTGCCTGCGCAGCCAATGTGCTGGCTATTGCCGTTCCCTGCCATCGTGTGCTGCGCAGCGACGGTTCGATTTCTGGCTATCGTTGGGGGGTGGAGCGCAAGCGCGCACTGCTGGAAAAAGAAAATGGCTGAGCTAAATAGGGGGCATCATGAGCACCGCTGATCTGTTTGCTGACGAGCGCGTCGGCCAGCGTGAGGAAATGGGTTCGCGCGCCTATGTACTGCGCGGTTTTGCGCTGCCTTACATGGATGAGCTGTTGATCGCGATTGCGGATCTGGAGGCGGCATCCCATTTTCGGCAGATGGTGACGCCCGGCGGCTTTACCATGTCGGTGGCCTTGACCAATTGCGGTCGCTTCGGCTGGACAAGCGATCGGCACGGCTATCGCTATACCCGCATCGACCCGGATACCAATCAGCCTTGGCCCGCCATGCCTGATGTTTTCGCAAGACTGGCGCACGACGCCGCAGCCGATGCGGGTTTCAAGGGCTTTGCGCCCGATGCCTGCCTGGTGAATCGTTATTTGCCCGGCTCGCGGCTGTCGTTGCATCAAGACAAGAACGAGCGGGACTTCAACGCACCCATTGTGTCGGTGTCGTTGGGTATGACGGCCACCTTTCTGTTCGGCGGCCACGAGCGTTCGGACAAGACACTTAAGTTGCCTCTGTATCACGGCGATGTGGCGGTCTGGGGTGGGGAAGACAGGCTGCGTTACCACGGTATTGCGCCGCTCAAGGATTATCCGCACCCTTTGCTTGGCAGTCAGCGCATCAACTTTACCTTCCGCAAAGCGGGCTGAAGTAATTCAACCGCAAGATACCGATTGCTTGCGATTGAATTCGATTTTATTCTGACATGGTCATTCAGTAATTCAGGGGATGCACCATGCAATCCACGCACCGAACTTCTGTCTACGTCAGCGAAGAGGCGCGCTGGCAGGCGATTCTAGCCCGCGACCCGGCTGCCGACGGGCACTTTGTTTATGCCGTGCG
This sequence comes from Pusillimonas sp., assembly GCA_036570485.1. Lineage (GTDB taxonomy): Bacteria > Pseudomonadota > Gammaproteobacteria > Burkholderiales > Burkholderiaceae_B. Next base: position 1,688 of record DATCYE010000050.1, read on the forward strand.
CACCACAGGTGTGTACTGTCGCCCCAGTTCTTCCGCGCGCCGACCCAAGCGCCAAAATGTGGAGTTTTTCGATTCGGCGCAAGCTGCCGAAGCGGCGGGTTACCGCGCCAGTCGTCGCGCCAAGGGCGACCAGACCAGCGTAGCCGCCGAACGCGCCAGGCAGGCCGCGCAGGCCTGCCGGCTGATGGAAGAATCCGAAACGCCGCCGAATCTGGAGGCGCTGGCTGCGCAGGCCCACATGAGTCCCTTCCACTTCCATCGCCTGTTCAAAGCCGAAACCGGCTTGACACCCAAGGCTTATGCGTTGGCTTATCGGGCCAGGAGGTTGCGCGCCGAGCTTGTTGCAACCGGCATCTCGGTTACCGACGCCATTTACCAAGCGGGGTTCAACTCGAACAGCCGCTTTTACGAAACATCCGATCAACTGCTGGGCATGCGTGCCCGCGATTACCGCGCCGGCGGAACCGGGGCAGTAATCCGCTTCGCAGTAGGCCAATGTTCGCTGGGCGCCATACTGGTCGCGCAAAGTCAGCGCGGCATCTGCGCGATTTTTCTGGGCGAAGACCCCGACTTGCTGCTGCGTGATTTGCAAGATCAATTTCCCAAGGCGCAACTGCTGGGCGGCGACAGCGGCTTCGAGCAACTGGTTGCCCAGGTGGTGGGTTTTATCGAGACCCCATCCGTTGGCTTGAATCTGCCGCTGGATGTGCGCGGCACTGCATTCCAGGAGCGTGTCTGGCAGGCGTTGCGTGAAGTACCGGTTGGCACGACAGTCAGCTACACCGAAATAGCAGCCCGCATTGACGCCCCCAAAGCGGTAAGGGCAGTGGCCCAGGCATGTGGGGCCAACCCTATTGCCGTTGCCATTCCTTGCCATCGCGTATTGCGGCGTGACGGCGATATTTCAGGCTACCGCTGGGGTGTGGAGCGCAAGCGCGAACTGCTGCAGCGCGAGACCCTGGCATCGACGACACCACGATCATCGTGACCAATTGTGCTGCGTTGGCCGATTATTGACCGGCCTTTATGCCGGCGTTCTCGATCAGCGTTGCAGACATCCGGGCATCTTCCTTGATCATGTTATCAAAGGCTGCGCTGGATCCACCCATCGGATTTGTACCTAGCGTGGCCAGCGTGTCCTTGAATTTCTGATCCTGCAATATGGTGTTGATTTCGGCATTCAGGCGTTGGACGATTGCGTTCGGTGTGCCTTGCGGTGCCAGTACACCCAGCCAGGTCAAATGCTGAAAAGGTTTTCCTATTGCTTCTGCAACGGTGGGAACGTCCGGCAGGCTGGGCCAGCGCTCAGTCGAAGTTACGGCCAGGGCTTTGAGCTTGCCCGCTTTGATGTGCGGCATAGCGGCAGCAAGGGTTGCCGTCACAATCGGGATTTGCCCGCCGATGGCGTCCGTCAGCGACGGGCCGGAACCTCTGTACGGCACATGAATCATCTTGATTCCTGTTGTGTGGGCGAACATTTCGAAGGCAATATGGCTGGGCAAGCCGATGCCGGGGCCGCCGAATGCGATGGTGCCGGGCTTGGCCTTTGCCGCAGCGATGAGTTGGCCCAGGGTATCGTACGGAGCATTATTGGCAGCGACAAATACCGAAGGGCCTCGGGTCAGTTCGGCAATTGGAGCGAAGTCGGAAAGCGCATAAGGCGCCGGCTTGAACAAGGAAACATTGACACTGTGATTGTTGCCTGTAAGCAAAATCGAGTACCCGTCGGGGGCCGATTTTGCGACGTTATCGGTCGCGATATTGCCGCCGCCACCGCCTTTGTTCTCGACAACAACCGATTGGCCCAGAACCCGTGAAAGGCGGTCGCCCAGCATCCGGGCTACAGCGTCGGCACTGCCGCCGGGTGAAGAGGGCACCACAATGCGAATGGGTTTTTCGGGCCATGCCGCCTGGGCGATTCCGTTTAGACTTGTCATGGCAAGAGCCATGACAGCGACGGTCAGAAATCGTGTATTGATGGCCTTGCGTAGTGTTTTCATAGTGTCTCCGGTCGTTTTATTGATTTGATGCCTTGCGGCGGTTAGCCAGAATGCGCGTGAACCACGCCCGCTTGTATAAGGTGTTGAATTTCGGGGGCGGTATAGCCGATTTCCGCCATGACTTCTTTGGTATGTTGGCCATAAAGCGGTGCACCCCGACGCGTTATGCCGTTGCCGTGCGAGAACTTGATCGGCAATCCTAATGCATCGATTTCGCCCGCCACCGGATGATCCACCTTGATCACCATGTCGCGTACCCGTGTTTGCGGGTCATCAAGGGCCTGCTTTATATTCTTCACAGGTCCCGCCGGTACGCCTGCGCGCTCGAATGCCTGAACCCAATGTTCTGTAGGCTGGGTTTGCAGCACGTCGGAAATAAGCTTTACCAGATCGTTAAGATGCTGCATGCGTCCGGCATTATCCTTGAAGCGTTCATCCGTCAATAAGCCGGGTAGCTCAAGCACTTCTGAAACACCGATCCATGTAGCCTTGCTGATGGCGCCGATATTAAGCCAGCCGTCTTGTGTAGGGAAAGCCTGGTAGGGTGCTGCGACTGGATGGGCCGACCCCATCGGCCCGGGAGAATGCCCCGTGGCCAAGGCCATGGCGGCGGGCCAATAAGTATGAACCAAAGAAGCCTCCATTAGAGACGTATCGACGTATTGGCCTTGTCCGCTGCGCAAGCATTCGATGTAGGCCGCCAGTACGCCTGTGGCGGCCAGAATGCCCGCCGTCACGTCTCCGACAGGTACGCCCACTTTTACCGGGGGGCGGCCCGGGCCTTCGCCCGTCAGGCTCATAAGCGCCGACATCCCTTGCGAAATAAGGTCGTAGCCGGCTCGTTGCGCGTAGGGTCCGGTCAGCCCGAATCCTGTAATCTTGCAATACACCAGACGGGGATTGA
>DATCYE010000051.1:0-4088 GCA_036570485.1 Pusillimonas sp.
AGTTATAAGCTCGGAATCAGTAGTTATAAGCCTGTGTGCCGGGCGGCGTTATGATTGAGCAGATCATCCAACGCCACATATCTACTGGAAAAATCCGATGCTACGTCATGCCCAATTACGCTTTGCGGCCACCCTTTTGAAGGCAACAGCCGTCGGCCTGTTGACTTTGGCCTCATTGACCACAGCGCAGGCTGCCGACGAGCTGCCCATCCGGCTGGTGGTTCCCTTTCCGCCCGGTGGTAGTACCGACATCGCCGCCCGTATTATTCAGCCCAAGCTGGCCGAGCTGCTGGATCGCGACGTCGTGATCGAAAACAAGCCGGGTGCTGCAACGCAGATCGCCAGCCAGTATGTGCTGCGCTCCAAGCCGGACGGCAATACATTGTTGGTCAGTTTTGACAGCCATTCGCTGAATCCTATTGTGCGGCCGCTGCCTTACGATACGTTCAAGGATTTTCGCGGCATTACCTTCGCCTTGCGTTTTCCTTTGGTGATTGTCGTGTCTGAGCAGGTCAAGGCCGACAATCTTAAGGCCTTTATCGCCGCAGCCAAGGCCGAGCCTGAAAAATTCAGTTACGCGTCAACCGGCTTGGGTTCGTTGAATCATTTGGCGCCCGAAGAGCTGATGCGTATGGCCGATTTTAAAATGCTGCATGTGCCCTTTTCCGGCGGCGGTCCGGCCATGCAGTCTTTGCTGGGCAATATCACTCATATGACGTTCCTGAGCTATGCGGCACTGAAGTCGCAAATTGCCGCCGGGAAAGTCAAGCCCCTGGCTGTCACAGGAGCCACGCGTATTCCCGATCTGCCCAATGTACCCACTGTGCAAGAGTCAGGCTACCCTGGCTTTGAAGCCTATTCGTGGATAGGGATATTTGCGCCGGCCCAAACGCCGGACGATGTCGCCAACCGCTTGACTGATGCGTTCCAGAAAGCGCTGGGCGATGAAACGATCAAGGCTAAGCTGACTGCTTTGGGCTTTGAGGTCATGGGCACGGACGGCCCTACGGTTGACCGGTACGCTGTCGAGCAATACCAGCGCTGGAATAAGTTTGTGCAGGAAACGGGTTTGTCGCTGACGAAATAGAAGGACCTGCCCCGGGTTTGCGCTGGGGTGGTTGGCTGCGGCGCCCAGGCGGGCGCCGCGCTGCCTTTCAGGGTTTAGTCACCGTACAGCTTCTGGCGCATTTCGCGGCGTTCCTGCGCTTCGAGCGACAGGTTGGCGGTGGGGCGCGCCAGCAGGCGTGCAATGCCGATGGGTTCGCCGGTTTCTTCGCACCAGCCGTATTCGCCCGAATCGATAAGCGTAATGGACTGTTGCACTTTTTTCAGCAATTTGCGTTCGCGGTCGCGGGTGCGCAGTTCAAGCGCGTGCTCTTCTTCTATCGTTGCGCGGTCGGCCGGGTCCGGCACGAATTGGGTTTCGCGCAGGTTCTCGGTGGTGGCGTCGGCGTTGCTCAGGATTTCCTGTTCAAGTTCCTTCAGGCGATTTCTGAAAAAAGCGAGCTGATCCGCATTCATGTAATCGGCTTCGGGCATTGCCAACAACTCTTTCTCAGTCAGCAAACGCGGCTGGTTTTTTGCGACGGCTGATTTGCTTGCCATGATGTGTCCTCTTTTTGTAGTGTTGGTGCTTGGGGCCCGTATCGCTGTCTACCTTTGTTGCGATGGGCCCGCTATCAGACCAAGCATTGTTCCAGACCCCTGGTGAATATCTCCTGGGGAAGTTTACGGCCTATGAATACCATTTTGGTATTAGGCTTTTCGCCGGATAGCCAGGGTTTTCCAGGTTCGGCGCCCATCATCATATGGACTCCCTGAAATAGCATGCGGCGGTTGATTCCTTTCAAATACAGTATGCCTTTGTAGCGGAGCAGATCGGGGCCGTATACCTGGACGATGCCGCCCAGGAATTCTTCGAGCCGCTCCGGATCGAAAGCCTTGTTCGAGCGGAACACAAAAGCGCCGATTTCATCGTCGTGATGAGCGTGATGGTGATCGTGGTGATGTCCGCAATGGGCACCGCATTCGCCTTCGTGGTCATGATCGTGATCATGGTGATCATGGCCATGATCATGGTCATGCGCTGCGTCGGGGTGTTCATCGGCCAGGAAATCCGGGTCGATGTCCAGTATGGTGTTCAGGTTGAAGCCGCTGATATCCAGCAGTTGCTTCAAGTCGGTTTCGCCGAAGTTGACCGGTGTGATCGAGGCGCGCGGGTTGATACGCACAATGCGTGCACGCAGCGCCTGGTAATCGACATCGTTGACCAGGTCTTTCTTGGAAATCAGAATGCGGTCGGCAAAGCCTATTTGCTTTTGCGATTCTTCCTGCTTGTCCAGCGTTTCCATGCCGTGCTTGGCATCGACGACGGTAATCACGGCATCAAGCCGGTAATAGTCGGCGATTTCGTCGTCCATGAAGAATGTCTGGCAGACGGGACCCGGGTTGGCCATGCCGGTGGTTTCGATAATGATGCGCTCGAAATTCAGCTCGCCGGCCTGACGCTTGATGCGCAGTTCGTTAAGCGTGCGCATGAGGTCGCCGCGTACCGTGCAGCATACGCAGCCGTTGCTAAGCTCAACGATTTCTTCTTCGCTGTCTTGCACGAGCAAATCGTTGTCTATGCTTTCTGGCCCGAATTCGTTTTCGATGACGGCAATTCGGCGGCCGTGAAATTCGGTCAGAATGCGCTTGAGCAGGGTGGTTTTGCCTGCGCCAAGAAAACCTGTAAGTATGGTTACCGGAACCATTTTGCCGGGGTCAATAGCGGCTTTCATCGTGTGCCTCGCGTAGCGCGCCCCGAATACCTGTGCCGCCGGCATTTAGCTGGCGGCTATATCATCTATTCGCACCGCGCAAAAAAACTCAACGTGCGATTACAGCACAGCATACGCTTTAGAGCAAACATGTGCTAGATATGCGTTTTTAATCGGTGTGCCGCCGACAGGCCCCGCATAGTGCACGCAGCTCTGTTTCATGGCCGGAGAGCTCGAATCCGACGTCGGCCACCTTGCTGGCCAGTTGGCGACTGAGTTCCGGATCGCTAAGCTCGGCCACGGTACCGCACTGGGTGCAGACCACCAGCAGATCGTGCGGCTGGCCGGCCGCGTCCATGCACGCCGTCCAGGCGTTGATGGCGTCCAGCCGGTGGACCAGGCCCTCGTCCACCAGGAAATCCAGGGCGCGGTAAACAGTGGGGGGCGCGGCACCGGGCTGGACGGCGCGAATCAGGTCCAGCAGCTCGTAGGCTTTGACACTGCGGTGCTGAGCCAGCAAGATCTCCAGGACCTTCCGGCGTATGGGAGTAAGCCGCTTGCCCCGTTGCACACACAGCGATTCGGCGGTGCGCAGCTGTGCTGCAAGGGCAGCCGGCGGAGTCGAATGTTTGGCTGGCATGACTCTGTTCTGCATAAGTAGGAAGAAGATATGTTATAACATATCGGTTGCGTACTCACGCAGCCCGCCGCTATTCATTGTTTTCGCTTTCATGCACCGATCTCCTTCAACCTTGTCCCAGGTTCCGCGTCGCTATCGCGGTTCGGCTTTGCTGGCGTCTTGCGCCCGACGCATGGCGTACACCTTGCTGGCCGTCGTTTTCCTATGGTGCTTGACGGCCTGGGCCATGCAGTGGTGGTAGGGGCCATGACAAGCGCGGTAATCGAGCTGGATCAGGTGTCCTTGGGTTGGCGGGATCGTGTTGCAGTGCGTGACGTTTCGGGCGCATTTGCGCGCGGCTCGCTGACCGCTATTGTGGGGCCCAACGGCGCCGGAAAGTCAACGCTGATCAAGGGCATTATGGGCTTGGTCAGCCCCCTGCGCGGTCATATTCGCTTGGCGGACGACGCGCGCAAGCAAATGGCCTGTCTGCCCCAGTTGGGCGAGCTGGATCGCAGTTTTCCCATCACCACTTACGACCTGGTCGCCATGGGGGCGTGGCGGCGCGTGGGCCCATGGCGGCGTTTCGACGCGGCCGAGCACGAGCGCGTGCAGTCGGCGCTTGAGGCAGTGGGGCTGGCCGATTTCGGGCCGCGCATTGTCGGCACCTTGTCGGGCGGGCAATTGCAGCGTGCGCTGTTTGCCCGTCT
>DATCYE010000052.1:0-2731 GCA_036570485.1 Pusillimonas sp.
CACGTTGGCGCGCAGCATGCCCATCATGCCGCCCGGCATGTTCTTGTCGCAGCCACCGATGACCACCACCCCATCCATCCACTGACCCTGCACACAGGTTTCGACGCAGTCGGCGATAACTTCGCGCGACACCAGCGAATACTTCATGCCTTCGGTACCCATGGCCATGCCGTCTGAAATTGTGGGGGTGCCAAATACCTGTGCATTGCCGCCCGAGGTCTCGATAGCCTCAATCGCAGCATCGGCCAGTTTCTGCAGGCCGCTATTGCAAGGGGTAATGGTGCTGTGGCCGTTGGCGACACCCACCATGGGCTTGGAGAAATCTTCTTCTTTGTAGCCCAGTGCGTAATACATGGACCGGTTGGGAGCCCGGGCCGGACCCTGGGTGATATTGCTGGAACGCAGCGGTTTGGTGTTGCTCATTTTCTTCCTTTCATGAATTCGAAAGCCCATGCGGCGGGCCTGGCGACTATTTTTGAGAGCAAGTTTACATCCTAAGACGCCCTTAGTGGCTGCCCGGTTCCTGCGTGCCTCTTTGAAAACCTGATGCAAATCATGAAAAAAGCGTGGGAAGTGCAAAAGGCGGCAGGGTCAGCGCAGGCGGCATACGCATTCTGACACCGCTGCCGCTTGCGTCCTGCATCCATTAAACTGGGGCTTGATACCACAGCCCTATTTCCAGAACGCATGACCACATCAGCCATCAAAGTCTGCCCTTCCACCGAGCTCGTGGACGGCGGCCTGGCCTTCAAGCTTCCGGTGCAACTCGCCGGCGAAGCGACCACCGCATTCTTTGTCCGCTACAAAGGAAACGTATACGGCTACCTGAACCGCTGCCCGCACATGGGTTCACAGCTGGACTGGGAAGGCCATGTATTCACGCGCGCTGGCGATCAGCTGATGTGCGCGCGCCACGGCGCTACCTTTAGCCCCGACACCGGCGAATGCACCGGCGGACCATGCCAGCCCAGCAGGCTATCCGCCCTAAAGGTGACCGAAGACGAACAAACCGTGCTCTGGTGGCCCGATGGAAGCAAGCTGCAGCCTATAGAAAAATAACCTTTTTTGGAGACTTCGTGAATCAAGCCATAGCCTCAAACCCCGAACCCATCTCGCTGCGCAACGACATCCGTACACTCGGCAAAACGCTGGGCGATGTCATCAAAGACTGCGAAGGCAAGGCTATTTACGATGTCATCGAAAAACTGCGCCGCGCCGCCGTAAAGTTTCGCCGCGAAGGCAATATAAAAGACGGTCGGATACTGGAACGGCAAATCGCCCGGCTGGAAGACGAGCAAGCCTCTTCAGTGGCGCGCGCTTTCAGCTATTTCCTGCATTTGTCGAATATCGCTGAAGACCGCGACCAGAACCGGCGTCAGCGCCAACACGAACTGCATGCCCAGGCACCGATGCGCGGCAGTCTTCAGCACGCACTCGATCTGCTGCAAAGCAAAGGCGTGAACAATCGAAAAATCTTGCGCTACCTTGAACAGACCTGCATTGTGCCGGTACTGACGGCTCACCCTACCGAGGTTCAGCGCAAAAGCACACTGGATCTGCATCGCGAAATCGCGCGGCAGCTGGCGCTGTGCGACACCACCCAAACCTCAAGCGAGCAACAGCAGTTGCAGCGCACGCTGGCCGGCCTGGTGGCCACGCTTTGGCAAACCCGCATGCTGCGCCGCCAAAAATTGACGGTGCTCGATGAAATCGACAATGCACTGACCTACTACACCAGCACGTTCCTGACCGCCATTCCCCGCCTGTACCAGGATCTGTCCATACGCTTGCAGCCCCCCGGACGCACGCTGTTCGAGGTCAACACCCAGCCACTGCCGCCCTTTCTGCAAATGGGCAGCTGGATAGGCGGCGACCGCGACGGCAACCCCAACGTCGATGCCTCGACGCTGGAGCAGGCCCTGTTGCGACAGTCCACGCATGTGCTGCGACACTATCTGCAAGAGATCAAATCCCTGGGCACCGAGATATCGCTGTCGCACACACTAAGCGCGGCCAGCCCCGATCTGCTTGCCCTGTCGATAGCTAGCCAGGATGCCTCGGCGCACCGAATTGATGAACCCTACCGCCGCGCCTTCATACATCTGTATGCGCGCCTGGCCGCCACGTCGGTGGCGCTGACAGGGCGGCAACTGGCCCAGCGTCCCACCTACGACGCTCCCGCCTACGCCGAACCGCAAGAATTCCAGCACGAACTGCAAGTCATTGCCGATTCGCTGGACAAACACCACGGCAGCCTTATTGGACAACTACGCCTTTCGGGGCTATTGCAGGCCGTCAGCATCTTCGGCTTCCACTTGGCTACCGTCGATCTGCGCCAAAGCTCCGACGTGCACGAGCGCGTGCTGACCGAGCTTTTCAAGGCAGCCAAAGTCAGCTTCAAGAACCAGCCTGTGGACTATCGCAAGCTGTCCGAGGACGAGCGCATCGAATTGCTGCGCCAGGAAATTCAGCAAGTCCGTCCTCTGGTATCGCCATGGATTCCTTACTCGGCCGAAACGGAAAAAGAACTGGCGATCTTGCGCATGGCTGCCGCCTGCCGTAAAAAATACGGTCAAAGCGCCATCAAGCAGGCCATCGTCTCGCACACTGAAACGCTTAGCGATCTGCTGGAAATCCTGGTGCTGCAACAGGAAACCGGCTTGATCTCGCCTCAGGATCACAAGACCGGCGCCGGCCTGATGGTGGTACCGCTATTTGAAACCATACCCGA
>DATCYE010000053.1:0-5821 GCA_036570485.1 Pusillimonas sp.
CGCCGTCGACCACCCGGTGTGTCAATGAATGCGAACAACGGAATGCCGCACGGTAACTCATGATGGTGGCATGAGGCACCAGATGATCATGTTCGGATTCGATGATCAGTACGTCGCCGGTAAAGTTGGCGCAGGCGGCAAGGGCGCGATTTTCTTCCGGGGTAACCGGGGCGCCGCGATAGACGGCCAGGTCCTCGCGGTTCAGTTGGCGCTTGGGTATCGACCATTCGGCATCGCGGTACAAGGAAGGCACGCGCAAGGACAACCATTTGACGGGTCTGACGGTGGTCAGGATGGTCGACAGATAGGCGCCGTAGCTGGTGCCGACCACCGCAATCGCATTGGTGTCGATGGCCGGGTGCTGTGCCAGCCTGTCGTAGGCGGCAATGATGTCGTGCAGGTTTTCTTCCCGCGTTACGGTCTTCTGGCGGTCCGACCCTCTTTCGTGGCCGCGCAGGTCGAAGGTTAGGCAAACGCAGCCCAGGCCTGCAATGCCTCGGGCGCGATCCAGATCGCGCTCCTGGCTGCCGCCCCAGCCGTGTACAAACAGTATCCCGGGTACTTTCGCTTGCGGCGACAGGAAGGTGCCGGCGATGCTCTCATCGTCGATGATGATTTCTATAGGTGCGCTGCTAGTTCCCATAAGGCGCAACCCTTATGTATTTGCTGATCGGGCCGATCTGCGGATCGATCCCGCGGTAAATCTCCTGGGCGTCGGGCGGGGGGGTAGGGGCGATACCGAACAGCTCCATGGTCGAGCTGCGCACGGCATGTAGCTCCTCGTCGCGATGAAAGGCCTCCAGCGCGGCGATTTCAGCTCCGCTGGCTCCGCCTATCCTCCATGACTGTTCAAGAACACCGCAGCGCCGAGTCTTGCCCCAGCCGGTTCCGCTTGCAATGTCGTAGTTGCGGCGCGATGCCAGCAAGTCGGGAAAGCAGGCGGTGGCCGCTTCATCGTATACGCGAGCCTTCGAGATGGCCAGCCGCCGTTCGTCGCTCAGTTCAAGCTTGAGCAGTTGTTCGTAACCGCCGCGCACCACGATCAGTTCCGAGCCTCCGTATACCAGTTCGCCCAGATTGTCCGGGGTCAGGCTTTGCGTACCGACATAACTGGCGGTCAGGTGGCCGATGCGAACCTGTCCAACACTGTATGTTTCGACTTGGTCCAGATTTTCTTCCATCACCAGGCCGTATTCTGCGATGCGGCGGTGGTCCATTTGTTCGAGGACGGCGGTAAGTTGTTCCAGGCTGGATATCGTCATTTGACCGCGCCCGGCGGTCGCCAATACAGGCTTGATGCGCACGGTGCCTTTGCGCAACAGACGGATCCCCGCGCGCTGGGCGTCTCCGATGGAAAAAACCGTAACGCCCTCCAGTACGCTGTCCTTGACGCGTTGGCTAAAATCATGCGACCAGCCTTGCGGGGCCTGAGCGTGCGGGTCAAGCAGCGGGTGCGTGATGGCCTTGGTCGAAATGAAAGCATGCGGGGCGACACCGCCGAACAGATTCGCCTCGCTATGCACTCCCAGAGCTTGCGCCAGTTCTGTACCGATCAAGGTGTCGGTGGGAATCAAATAAACAGGTTTTTTATGCCGGCCACGACCCCGGTGGGCGCCGCCAAACGGTAGGCCCAATAGGCCGGCTATGCGTTTACCCAGCTCGAAATGCACGATGCGTTCATGCTCGGGTTCTATTTCACGCGCTGCGTAAACCAATACGGTGCCTGAGGGCGGATCGGCCTTGCCGGCAAGCATAGTCATTCAGGGCTTGGAGGCATCCGGCTTTTTGGTGGTGATGGAAACGGGGTCGCTGGCCGGAAATGTTTCTTCCAGTCCTTCGTCCAGAGCCTCTTCGTGCTTGGTGGGATTGTCTTGCGTGGTCGGAAAAGGTACCGGTTCGTTCTCGGGCTTGGTGTTGGTGGAATTGTTCATGACGCTGCTCCTGTGACAGACTGGAAATTCAACAACGAGGCCAAGGCCTGTGCCAGGCCCCGCCGTCTACCTTACGCCGTCTACCTTATTTGGCGACCTCGACTTTAGGTAAGGCTTTCAGTTGGTCCTTGGTGTAGCCAGGCAGGACCAGCTTATCGCCGGTTTGCTGGATTTCGTCAAAAGGGATGGCTACGCTGCGTTCTCCTAATCCCAGGAAGCCGCCTGCGCCGACAATGAAATAGGCGGCCTTCCCGTCGGAGGCCAGCACGACGTCGTTGATATCGCCGATTTTTTCGTCTTTTTCGTTATAAACCGCGTTGCCCATGATCTTGTCCTTGACGCTCCAGCCGGTGATGGCTTCGGTCATGGCTGCGCTGTTCGCTGTATCGGCGCCGCTTGCCGCCTTACCCGGAGCCGGAGGGGCGGTTGGTGCCGTGTTGCTGGGAGCGGGCATGCCGGGCATCGGTGCCGGAGCCCCCGGCGCCGGGGCTTCGCCGCCTTGGGGTGCAGAGCTCTGTGCGTAGACGGCTGAAGAAAAGATCAAGGGAAGCGAGCACATGGCTATGGCAATGGATTTTTTCATATCGATCTCCTGGTTAACGACCAACAGGGTCATTCAGTTTTAATCCAGCAAGCGGCGTGCCACAGCGCTGGTCGTCCAAGCTTGGGCATGGGGCTTGCTTGCATTCAAATCGCGCAACATGGCAAGAGCGTTGCCGATCCAAATTCAATAAGGAGCATTTCCATGAGAACGACGAAACGACTCGCGATTGGTACTGTGACATTGGCTTTATTGCTAGGCATGGCGGGGTGCAGCGGGATGTCCCGGCAAGGAAAGAATACGGCGATAGGTGCGGGCGTAGGCGCGGTGGGGGGCGCGGTTCTGACCGGCGGCAGCGCCCTGGGCACCCTGGGCGGCGCAGCGGTCGGTGGCGTTGTAGGGCATGAGGCCAGTAAATAATACAAACCCATAACTGTACAAAGCGAGGGGTTCGATATGCTTTATACGATTGCAGTAATTCTTATTGTCTTGTGGTTGCTGGGGTTGGTGACTTCATACACCATAGGCGGTTTTATTCACATACTGATCGTTCTGGCGATCGTCATGGTGCTGGTGCGCCTGATCAGCGGCAGATCGCCCTAAGTCTACGATCAATCAGCCCTTGACCACCCATCGCCGCTTTGCGGCGATGGGTGGTCAATTCTCGTTCTGGTCGGTCAAGCATTTGTTATTACGGCCTTATTTCAAGTAATCAAATACTTGTCCATGGTCTTGTCCACAGATGATGTGGATAAGCCCGGTTGTTCCGTGCCAAGGGCAAACACAGGTATTATTCCGATACTCCAATAAGCGCTGTGGATTCAATCATGCTGGATGAACTCAAGGACTTGTCGGCACTCATGCCGGCCGTTCAATACTTGGCCCTGAATCTGGGTATCACCCTGGTTCTGCTGATCGCTGGCTGGTCTGTGTCGTCGCTGGCAGGCCGCAGCGTCAGGAAGTTGGCAGCCAGGTCGTCCCGGGTCGATCCTACGATTGTTCCCATGGTGTATACGGTAACGGTCTGGGCCATACGGATTTTTGTGCTTATTGCCGTTCTGGCACGATTCGGCGTTCAAACGGCCAGCATCGTCGCTGTGCTGGCCGCAGGAGGATTGGCCATTGGCCTTGCCTTGCAAGGCACATTGCAGAACATTGCGGCTGGCATCATGTTGCTGGCCCTGCGTCCTTTGCGCGCCGGCGAATCGATTTCGGTGGTCGGCAAAGGCGATGGCACGGTGGCCGAGGTAGGGCTGTTCCTGACCCATCTGATTCAGGCCGACGGCATACACCTGACCTTGCCGAACAGCACCGTGTGGGGCAGCACCATCATCAACTACAGCCGCAATGCAAGCCGCCGACTCGATATGGAAGTCTCGGTGCGTTATGGCGACGACCTTGAGCTGGCACTGCGCGAACTAAGCAAGCTGGTCGAATCGCATCAATATGTGCTGGCGGACCCCAAGGCGCAAGTGCTGGTAACCGACTATCGTGAAAGCGCCAGCATCGTCACCATACGGGTATGGGCCAGCGCCGCGAATCATTGGGATTTGCGCTGCGACCTGTATCGCAATGCCTTGCAGGTATTGGCTCATGCCGGACTGAAAATGCCCATTCCCGTGCGCGAAGTGCATGCCAGTGCCACAGCGGACACCGCTACGGTTCCGTAAACGGCCTTCAGATCTTGTCGGCCAGGGTCTTCAAGCCTTCTTGTATCAGACCCGCGATTTCGCGCTGACGCGTGGCTGGCATGCGTTCGGTGATAGCCGTTACGCTGATAGCCAAATAGGGGTGGCCTTTTGCGTCGCACAGCGCGCAGCCCACGCCCAGCGCGCCGCGTACCGCATAGTTGCCTACAACCGCATAGCCTCTGGTTCGCGTATTCTGAACCAGTTGCCGCATTTCACGGGCGCTCATGCCGCCGTACTGTTCTATCTGGGTGCCGTTGTGGGTAATGATGTCTTCGACAGTGGCATCGTCCAGTTTGGCCAATAAAGCCATGCCGCCGGAGCCTACGCCCAAGGGTTGGCGCTTGCCGGCGAAGGTTGCCAGTATCTGTACGGGATAGGGGCCGATTTCGCGCCACAGGCTGACCGATTCGTACTCATCGCGGACCACCAAAAATACGGCATCGCCCGTCAATAAGGCCAGCTTTTGCATAACTGGAAAGGCCAGCTCTATGCGTGGGTCTTGGTCGGCGGCCGCAATTGCAGCGTTCTGGCTGGCGATGAAACGCTTGGTGCCGCTGACGTTTTTTACAAATCCGCTCTCGACCAGCGCGGCAAGCAAACGGTAGACCGTGGGCCTTTGCAGGCCGGTGATTCGGGCCAAGCTGCTGACGTTCAGGCCGGACTCAGGGTTTTCCTGCAAAGTACGCAGTATTTGCAGGCCACGTCTTAGTGTACGGGGGCCGGAAGTCGTGGTATCGGTATCGGAAGTGTCCACAGTGTGTACGTGCATGTTTAAAAAAAAGGGAATGTGTCCGAAAATTCATCTGCAATTATAGAACTGTCCGTACCACGGACATCAAACAGGAGGACACTACGTGCTAACTCATACCAAATTCAACCTTGGCGTCAAGGCCTTGTCGGCAAGCATGTTGCTTGCCGGATCCCTAGGGTTCGCCAGCGCCGCATCGGCGGCTTACCCCGATCACGCCATTCGTATGATCGTCGGATTTTCTGCGGGCGGAACCACCGACGTGGTGGCGCGTATTGTCGGCAAGGAAATCGGCGACGCATTGGGTCAGCCGGTGGTGGTTGAAAATCGCCCGGGTGCAGGCAGCAATATTGCGACCGAAATGGTTTCGCGCGCCGATCCCGATGGCTATACGATCTACATGGTTGCTGTCACCAGCGCCATCAACCAGACCTTGTATAAAAACCTGCGCTTCGATCTGGTCAAGGATTTCGCCCCTATCGCGCTGGCCGTTCGCGTGCCTAACGTGTTGGTGGTCAATCCCAAAGTACCGGCCAAGTCCGTAAAAGAACTGGTCGACTACGCCAAGGCAAATCCGGGCAAGCTGAATTTCGCCTCCTCGGGTAGCGGCACCTCCATTCATATGGCGGGCGAATTGTTCAAACAAGTAGCCAATATCGATGCCGCGCATATTCCCTACAAGGGCAGTTCCCCGGCCATGACGATTTGTTGTGCGGACAGGTCGATACATGTTCGACAACATGCCTTCGGCTTGGCCGCATGTGGAAGCCGGCAAGTTGCGTGCTCTTGCCGTAACCACTGCCGATCGCTCCAAGACGGCCCCCGATCTGCCCACCATGCAGGAATCGGGCTACCCGACATTCGACGTGTCTTCATGGTTCGGCGTAATTGCGCCCAAGGGCACGCCGGA
>DATCYE010000054.1:0-4350 GCA_036570485.1 Pusillimonas sp.
AGCACAGGCGTGACGAATATGGCCAGCTCGGTTTCATTGCGCTGGAAGCGTGTCGACTTGAATAAATGGCCCAGGATGGGGATGTCTCCCAAGACGGGTACCTTATCGACATTGCGCGACTCCTCGCGCGACAGGAAGCCGGCCAACACAAGGGTCTGGCCGGACTGCACGTTGAATTCCGTGGCAGCCCGGCGCGTCTTGAGTGATGGGCCGTTGGGCACGGATAGTGAGTTATCGACCGAGCTGACCTCGACTTCGATGCGCGAACGCACCGCGCCATTGCGTTCGATTTGCGGCGTGATGCGCAACGATACGCCATAGGGCTTGAAAGCGGTACTGACGTTGCCATTGGCATCAACAGTGGAGTAAGGGACCTCGCCTCCGGCCAGAAATTCGGCGGTCGCGCCGCTGCGCGCCAACAGCTGCGGCTCGGCTAACACCACCGCCGTTCCGGTTTGTGCCATGGCGTTTATTTGGGCGGAAAGCATGGCGCTCACGCCAAAGTACCCTGCGGCGGCTGTGGCGGGAAAGGCCAGTGGCATCACAGCTTCGCCCGGACGCTCGGCCCATCTTTTACTGCCCCCATCCCATACCAGTCCAGTGTTCACCCCACCCGCCGTCGGGGTATTCCAGCGCAGACCAAGCTCCTGCAACTGCATCCTGGGCACCTCCACGACCTGTACGTCAAGCAGCACCATGCGATCCCAACCCACCTGTCCGGTGAAGTCCAGCAATTGCGGATAGCGCTTGGCCAACTCTGCAACGCGTTCCCTATCGCTATCGGACAGCTCGTCTCCTTCGACCATGAGCTTCTCGCCAACCACCGAGATCCTGACATGCGGGATGCGTTCAAGTACGCTGCGCAACTCCTGTTGTATTTGTCGCGCTCCTTCTGGTGCGACGTCCACCTGATAATTGTGCCGGCGCCCTGTTTCCGACCATATCTGCAAGGTGCTGGACCCTTCATTGCGCGCAAATACGATTACTTCCCGGTCGTCGGTAGCGACCGCATTAATGACATGACCGTCTCCGACAGCCACCCGCGCCACGTCGGGTATTGCCAAAACCTTGACTTCGCCTGCCTGCAGGCTAAGCAAGTTGTCCTGCCTTGCCGCGAAGCTGATCGAAGCCGACAACAACGACAGGCAACATAGAACGTAACAAAACAAGCGCGGCATGGCTGGCCTCTATTCCGACACAAGGCCGTCAAGGTCGTCGCGCAAGCCTGGCGAACCTGCATCGGCAAGGTTACCGCCAGCCTGCGCCTGGCCCGTTGCGTGCATCCAGGCACTGACCAGTTCGGGCGCATAAGGCAGATCGAACACACCACCGGCCTGAGCACGTACCGCGGCCGGCACCAGCTTGGGCACCTTGCGTACGGCCTGGTTGCCATACAGCACAGGCACTTTTCTTGATGTGGGCGGTGGCGGCTTGTTGACGCCCAGCAAGCTGGCCAGGTCGCCGCGCACAGCCTTCTGCGTCGACTCGCCGTCTTGTGGCGAGCGCAGCACAGCCGTAATGACGCCGCTTTGCCTGGCTGCAACCAGCTTAACCGCATCTTCGGGCGCGGCATCCAGGGTTACCGTAGCGTAGGCCCCCGGCCGTGCGGACCCGGAATCATTGGCATACTGCGTGTTGGCCCCTGTCGCCAGAACCAGCACGCCCTGCAACAGCGGCGCGGTAATTCGCCGCCGCTGATACTCGAACGATACATATAGATCGATGAGATCACCCGGCTGCAATAGCCCGGAAACTGAATTGATGGCATCGACTGGCATCGTGATGGCTCGCCGGCCCGAAGAAAGAAAACTGGAAAACGCACCGGCCTCGTGCGCCGTCGCATGAACCGGCAGGATGGGATCGCCCGAACGCAAGGGCGCACGCAACACGGCACCGCTAAGCTCGGTGTAGCGCTCGGGTGGCAAGCTATCACTGGACACCAGAGCGGCGGGGAAGGACCGTATTACCAAATGCGCGGGCGCGAGCCTTGTACCCGCAGGCAGATCATGGGCGGCCACGATGCGCTCAGCCATGGGAACCTTGGCTCGTGCCTCTATCAGCTGTATGCGATCTTGCAAATACTGCCTTGCAGCCCATGCCGCGCACAGCCCTGCCACCAGAGCAAGCAAAAGCATTGCCGCCGACCGGCTAAATCTGAACCGCCGCATGAGACCTCCTTGGGGGCTATTCAACATGATGGACATACAAGGTTGTACCCGTCGGCCCCGCTTGCGGAAACAAAACCAAGCGGGATGCCTCTCGGCGCCAGGCATTGTGGGCGGGCAGGCCAGCCATGAAGGGTTCGGCCTCCCAGCCTTCGGCGCGCAATTGCTGACGAACATAGGCCGTGAACGTCGGCACAGGTAAGGCGATGCTGTAAACATACTGCGCCACCGTGCGCGACTGCCGGTCGCTGCGATGCGCAAATTGGCGCCGTGCCTGCGCAGGCAGCCATGCGAATCCTTGCTCGGGATCAGGCTGGTCCGCGTTTGCCAAAGAAGGATCAATATGCATTGCCGATACGTACCCTTTTGTGCCCGACGCCTGCGTATCGACCTGCGCCAACCAATGCCAATCAGCCTGCAGTCCGGACAAAACAATGGTGCCCGGCAGAGTCAGTACACGCTGGAAGAGATCGGTGTTTACGGCCAGCAACTGGGCAACGCCTGCGGCCGCACCGCCGGAAGAAAAGGTCCTTAGGAAAGCCGGTACCCCCGACATGGACATGGATTGAACCGGCTCCCAGCGCAAGCCTTGTATGGACAAAGCGTCCAAACGCTCGGGTGGGGCCTGGATGGCGCAAGCCGTGGATGCGAGTCCAAAGCAGACCCACAGGCCAAGGCCGGATGTCCAGCCCGCCGACCAGCCAGAGCGACGGAACAAGCGACGCAGCAAGCGAATACGCAATGAGGACACAAGAAGGAATAGCGCCCTGCTGCGGATCATTGCACAAGGAAAATTGTTAATCATGCAGCCTCCGTTCAGGAGCAAGGTGATGTCGCGGTAGGCGGCCCGCCCATGGCGTTAACCAGTCGAACTCGGGCTCTGTTCGGCCCCATGCCGAATCCACACGGTTCATGATGGATGCGATTTTTTCCCCTGCCGCATACGACGCACCCGCGCTGACGCCCCAAGCTAACCCAGAAGCTGCCACCATTTGCTGAGTATGGATATCGCCAGATGCATGACCGGCTCCGGTAAGAATGGCTGTATGTCGGCGTAGCGCCGGGTAAGGGATAGCGAAATTAAGCCAGCCAGAACGCTGTGTGGCACTGGTTGGCGGCAGAGCCTGCTCGGCCAGCGATACAGTGGCGTGCAGTACGCCCTGGTCCTGTATGCCCCAGTCGCTACGCAGAGTGCTGGCAGCCCCATTCCGACCACCAGGCTGAGCGATCGAATCGAGCGCTAATCGGCGAAACGATAGCCCAGGCTCGTCGTTCTGGCCGTTCAGCACGAGCTGCCCTTGGCGATCCAACCACCGGTGCGCTGGCCCCGAAAAAAAGTGCTTGTGCAGCCTCTCAACGACTATCGCAGCGTCGCCTCGCGTCTGCTGAAAGGCGGCGTGACGACTGGCATGCTGCGTTGACAAAGCCATGTCCTGATAGCGGCCTAGCCACGATATGGCCCCCCATGCGAACAGCAGCACCCCCAGCACCACGATGCCCTCGGCCAGTGCCTGACCGCTTTGCCGAGCGTGCGAATACCGATGGCGACCCGCTGCTGCGCGTAAACGCCAGGCGAAAGAAATCATGGCAGCCCCCTTTGCAATGCGGGCGAATCTGAGTAGGCGGTAAGGCGAGCTTGCCAGTATGGTTGGAACAGGTTGCCGGACTCGTTCAGCCCATCGTTGCGCCGATCGGGCCGCTGATAAAATGTCTCTGCGGCGCTACGGCTCGTGATGAACAAGTTTTCAGGCCCAACATGTTTAAAAACCACACTGAAGCGCAAGGCTCGGTCGGTCGTAGTAGCTGCCGTATCGAAGTAGGCCGGAAGGCCGCCTCCGTGCCAGCGTTGCCGGCCAGCGAACGCCTTTGAGTTGGCCAGGGGATTGTCGCTGCCCGATGCGATATTCCAGTCGGTGGATTCGCTCACCCAACGCCAAAAATCCTGGTCGGAAAAATTGTCCGGAGGATTGTCTATATAAGGTGAGTCCATGACTTGCGACGCGGCACTGGGTATCCAGCCCCAACCCATGGCGTATTCGCGGTGATAGCATCCTATCCAGCGATTGGCGCGCAAAGCATGAAAAGACTCGGTATCAATGGACTGCCAGCGCCCTTGCGCATCCATATGAGTATCGCCGCGCCTGCGCAACTGGTGTCTGGACCCGGCGCAACGCGCATGGACCAT
>DATCYE010000055.1:0-1748 GCA_036570485.1 Pusillimonas sp.
GTTTCCGACCTTAGTTTTTTTGTCTTACTGACTAAATGCGCCACCCTTGCCAGAGCGGCGCAAGAACTCGGCGTGACGCCGCCAACCGTAAGCAAACGATTGGCGGCTCTGGAAACCCGGCTGGGTGTGCGTTTGATGAACCGCACGACGCGGCGCATCAGCCTGACGGCCGAGGGAGAAGCCTACCTGCTTGAAGGCTCCCGGCTACTTGACGAATTGAACGTGTTGGAGCACACCATTGCCGGCGGACATGCCGTTCCGCGCGGACGATTGCGGGTACATGCAACCCTTGGATTCGGGCGCAAGCACATCGTGCCCGCGATATCCCGATTCGTGAAGACGCACCCCGAGGTGGAGGTCCAGCTGCAATTAAGCGACCGACCAATGAACTTGGTGGAGCAGGGGTTCGACGTCGCCATCCGCTTCGGCGAAATTCCCGATTCGCGTCTTACCGCACGCACGATTGCCTTCAATCGCCGCCTGCTGTGCGCCGCTCCACAATACTTGCAAGAATTTGGCGCGCCCATGCGGCCCAGCGACTTGCGCTCCCATCAATGTATTGTCCTGCGCGAAAGCGACGAAACCTACGGAACCTGGCATCTTGCGCAAGCAAGCCGGACGGAAACCGTCAAGGTGCGCGGTCGGATCAGCACCAACGATGGCGAATCGGCACTGGCCTGGGCTTTGGAAGGCCACGGCATTCTGGTGCGTTCGGAATGGGATGCCGCCGCGTATCTGCGCTCGGGCCGTCTGCGCCCCGTACTGACGGACTGGGCGTTGCCTTCAGCCAACATCGTGGCCGTTTACCCCACCCGCCAGAACCTGTCGGCGCGAACCCGGGCTTTTGTCGAACAACTGGTCGATTGGTTCAGCCCCCAGCGCAAGTCCGGTAAAAATGACAGCAACGGCTGGTAAAAATCCGCCTCGTGCAATTCAGCAGTTTGCAAGGTTGGCCGCACGGCCTTGCCCGGAATGTGTCATGATGTCGCTGGAGTTTTTTGTGCCTGGCGTCAATTGCCACGCGTGTTTTATTACGGTAAAAGCATCGCAGCTTCTGTGATGCAACACCAGCCTAGCTTATCTTTATGACCACTTTCCACATTATCGAACTACTTCTGCTTGGAATCGGCAGCGGTTTCCTGGCCGGGCTTCTTGGAATTGGCGGAGGCATGGTTCTCGTTCCTTTCCTGACCTTCATGTTTTCTTCCCAAGGCGTCGAAAGCGAGCTGACCGTCAAAATGGCTATTGCCACATCCATGGCAGTTATCATTTTCACGTCCATTTCCAGCGTCCGGGCCCACCATAAACGAGGCGCGGTGCGCTGGGATATCGTACGCAAGCTTGCCCCAGGCATCGTCATCGGCAGCATGGTGGGTAGCGTAGGCGTATTCTCGGTGCTCAAGGGTTCCTACCTGGCCATCTTCTTCGGCATATTCGTCGCGTTCTCGGCGACCCAGATGTTTCTGGACAAAAAACCGCCACCCACGCGCCAGATGCCGGGTACCGGCGGCCAACTACTGGCGGGCGGCGTCATAGGCTTTCTGTCGGGCCTGGTCGGTGCGGGCGGCGGCTTCATCAGTGTTCCTTTCATGGCCTGGTGCAACATCGCCATCCATACCGCCGTTGCCACCAGCGCCGCCCTGGGCTTTCCCATTGCCGTGGCCAACGTGGCCGGCTATATCGTTTCGGGCATGTCGGTCACCGATTTGCCGCCGGGCTCGTTCGGCTATATTTCCTTGCCCGCGCTA
>DATCYE010000056.1:0-2606 GCA_036570485.1 Pusillimonas sp.
CATACTGCCCCGCTACCTGCCCGTGTTTCGACGCATAGTCGGCCAGATGCAGCACGATTTGTTTCATGCTTATACGGTGGATCAACACATTTTGATGGTGTTGCGCAATTTGCGCCGCTTCACCATGCCCGAACATGCTCAGGAATACCCCCTGGCCAGCCAGTTGATTGCCAACTTCGACCGGCATTGGCTGCTGTATGTGGCGGCCCTGTTCCACGATATCGCCAAGGGGCGTGGCGGCGATCACTCCGAATTGGGTGCCATCGAGGTGCGGCGCTTTTGCGCCGACCACGGCATAGAGGGCGACGACAAGGATCTGGTGGAGTTTCTGGTGCGCCAGCACCTGACCATGTCCATGGTGGCGCAAAAGCGCGACCTGAGCGACCCCGGTGTTGTGCACCAGTTCGCACAATGCGTGCAGAGCGAACGCCGCCTGACCGCCCTGTATCTGCTGACCGTCGCCGATATACGCGGCACCAGCCCCAAGGTCTGGAACTCATGGAAAGGCAAGCTGCTGGAAGACCTGTACAGGCAGACAATATCTGCGCTGGGCGGCGCCCAGCCCGATACCGGCACAGTGCTGGCGCAACGCAAAGAGGCTGCCGCCAACGAGATTCGTTTGATGGGCTTGCGTGATGAAAGCCGCGATGCGTTCTGGAATGAGCTGGATGTGGCTTATTTCTTGCGCCATGAAGCCAGCGAAATCGCCTGGCATACCCGTCATCTGTATTACCGCGTCAATTCACCTGATCCGGTCGTCAAGGCGCGCATCGTGGGTCAGAACGAAGCCTTGCAGATCATGGTGTACACCCAGGATCGCAAAGATCTTTTCGTGACTATATGCCGCTATTTCGACCGCCGCTCGCTAAGCGTGCAAGATGCGCGCATACACACGACTCGTCATGGCTGGGCGCTGGATAGTTTTATTGTGCTGCTTGCGGCGCATGAAAAAGACTATCGCTCCAATGCTACCTTGGCCGAACACGAACTGGACGAGCAGCTAAGGCGCGCGCCGGCTGCCGAAAGCACGGAACCGCCCGGCCCCCGGGCCTGGCAACCGGGATCGCGCCGTGCGCGCGTATTTCCCATCATTCCCAATGTAGAGCTGCAGCCCGATGAGCGCAGCGCATCGTGGCGCTTGTCCATTATTGTGGCGGATCGCCCCGGCTTGCTGCACAGTCTGGCCCGGGTATTCGCGACTCATTCGGTCAGCGTGAAGATGGCCAAGATCATGACCCTGGGCGACCGGGTCGAAGATATTTTTATTATTGAAGGCGATGTGTTGGGCCACCCTCGCAGCCAATTACAATTCGAACGCAACGTACTGTCCACCCTGGACAGCGCGAGTTCCTGATTTCAACCCAAATCGACCCTATGGCATTCAACGATCTGATCATCAATTTTGGACGCAGCTTCCTGTTTGCCCTGGCCACCCTGCTGCCCATCCTGAATCCGCCTGCCGTGGCGCCTATCTTTCTGACGCTGACCGAGGGCGCGGGCACACAGGTTCGCACGCAGCTGGCCAGGCGGGTCGCCATCAATATTCTCATCATGCTGGCGATCGCCATGTTCGCGGGCAACGTGGTGCTGGATTTTTTCGGAATATCGCTGCCCATCGTCCGGATAGGTGGAGGTCTGTTGGTGATTGCGACCGCGTGGCGGCTGGTTAGCGCGTCCGACTATGATGCCGAGCATGCGCAGAACATGGCCGAGGCTTATTCCTTCGATCAAGTGCGTTCCAAGGCTTTTTACCCGCTGACCTTTCCCATGATTTGCGGACCGGGCGCGCTGTCGGCGGCCCTGACCGTGGGCGCTACGCTGCATGACGACCGCGACTGGGCTACGGCCGTGAAGCTGGCCGGGTCCTTGCCCGCGATAGCCGTAGCGGCGCTGGTGGTTTATCTTTGCCTGCGTTTTGCAGCCCAGTTCCTGCATAAGCTGGGACCCAACGGCACAGCCGTCTTGATGCGCTTGTCGGCCTTTATATTGCTTTGTCTGGGTGTGCAGATTGTGTGGGATGGCCTGCACGAACTGTTGCTGGGCCTGATGCGTGAGGCCGCACGCTGAAGCAGTCGGCACTTTTTCGAAGGAAGCCGGTCATACCGTATCCGCTAAACTTTATGTCCATTTGCGATTTCAAGCCATCATGACCAACCCCACATCCCGACTACTTCAATGCATGGCATTGCTTTGCCTGGCCGCCGTTGCCATAGCGCTGGTATCGCAGCACGTCTTCGATATGCGGCCTTGCGCCTGGTGCGTTCTTCAGCGCCTGATCTTCATTGCCATTGCCATCGTATGCGGGCTGGGCTTGTTGGCGGGTCGTATTGCCGTCGGCCTGCGCCGTATTGCCGCACTGGTCGCCGTACTGCTCAGCGTAGCCGGCGTGGCGACCGCCTGGCATCAGTACACGGTTGCGGCCAAGCTGTTTTCCTGCGACATGACATTTGCCGACCGCTTCATGGTGACTAGCGGTCTGGATGGCGCCCTGCCCTGGCTATTCGGCATCTATGCTTCGTGCATGGACGCTCGCGTCGATCTGCTGGGCATTGAATATGCCCTATGGGGTCTGGGCCTGTTCGTTGTACTAGGTGTGATGGGTCTAT
>DATCYE010000057.1:0-3686 GCA_036570485.1 Pusillimonas sp.
GGAAGACGGCACCGAAAACGATAATCAATTTAAAATCGAACGCGCGCCGGCTCCTGGCGCCCACGTGCGGCGGTAGGGCGAAGATGTACGCGCAGGCGACCAGTTGCTGGCCAAAGGCACCCTGCTGGGTGCCGCCGAAATCGCCATACTGGCGTCGCAAGGCTATGCTCAGGTCACTGTCTACGCTGCACTGAAAGCCGGCATACTAACGACCGGCGACGAACTGGTCAGCCCCGGCCAGCCACGCGCCGACGAACACATCTATAACTCCAATGGCCCCATGCTGGCCGCGCTGGTCCAGAACATGGGCGTGAGCGTCGTACATGTGCTGCATGCGCAAGACACTCCTGAATCCCTGCAGGAAGCATTTTCGGTGCTACTGCAGGACTGCGATCTGATCCTGACCGTGGGCGGCGTGTCGGTCGGCGAGAAAGACCTAGTCAAGCCCACCATCGAGACACTGGGCGGCGTGCTGGATCTATGGCGCGTTTGCATGAAGCCGGGCAAACCCGTCGCCTTGGCCCATATCGACGGCAAGCCCGTGGTTTGCCTGCCGGGTAATCCCGTCTCGGCCTTTGCCGTGTTCACACTGCTGGTAACCCCCATGCTGCGCACCATGCAGGGGCGTGCTCAGGCTATCCCGGCCGTTCAGTACGGCACACTGGATTCCAATCGCGTCTTCAACGAAAAGCGCGACGAGTTCCTGCGTGTTCAAGCAGCCTTCACGCCTCAGGGCCAAACCAAATTGACGCCGCATCCGCAACAAGGATCGGGCATAGTCAGCTCGCTACCCTGGGCCAGCGGCCTGGCCAGAGTTCCTTCAAATACCGAAGTACGTGGCGGCGACGTCGTGGCCTACTACGACCTGGCCCGCTGGCTGGCCTGAGCCGCGCATTGCAGATCGGCGGGTGTATTCACATTGAAAAAAGCATCCGACCCGCCATCGAAATAAACCGGCACGGCCCCGCTCCGGGATTGCCACAGCTGAACCTTGCGGTCGCCCGCCAACAAGTAATTGCGCAGACTGTCGGCCAGGCTGGCATGCAGCACCATGCATAAAGGATGCGCGCGCCCCTTGAGTCCGGCTGCGCCAGGTCCGGCGGCTGCGCTGTCAACATCCAGGTCAGGATCAGCCGTGCTGGCATAAGCGATAAGAGCCCCCGCCGCATCGGCGGCGCCAGCCAACCGGGCCACCATGTTAACGGGCAGATTCAAGACATCAACCGGCATGACCGCCAGCCAGGGCGTGGGTACGAATGCCAGCGCGCTTGCCACGCCTGCCAGGGGTCCCACATCGTCGCCCAGCTTGGGGTCGTCGGAAACGGCGCAGCCGTAGTCCGCATAGTTTTCCAGATGGCGATTGGCGCTGATCAGAATGCTGCTTACTTGCGGGGCCAGGTAGCGCCGCGCATGAGCCACCAGCGGCACACCATTCAGATCAAGCAAACCTTTGTCCACGTTCAGGTTGCCGCCCTGCATGCGGCGGGCGCGACCGCCCGCCAGTATCAGTCCCGTCAGCATGGATGGCGCGATCATCCGCCGATATAGCTCATTTCGATTTTCTTTTGCAGTGCAGTTTCGCGCCCACGCTGCTCGGAATAATGATCGTTGCGCACCGACCAGATGGCCGCAAGACGTTCGGCGATATGTTCGTCGCTGGCGCCGTCGCGCAAGAGCGATCGCAAGTCGTGGCCCTGGCCTGCGAATAGACAAAGAAACAGCTTGCCTTCGGGCGACAGTCGGGCCCGCGTGCAGTCGCCGCAAAACGGCTGCGACACGCTGGTGATCAGGCCGATTTCGCCGGCCTGATCAGCGTAGCGCCAGCGCGCAGCGACCTCGCCACGATATGAAGAGGGTACGGGTTCAAGCGGAAATTCAGATGCAATGCGCTCCAATATCTGGACGCCGGTCAGCACTTCGGACAGGTTCCAGCCATTGGTGGTGCCGACGTCCATGAACTCGATGAAGCGCAGAATGTGTCCGGAGCCGCGAAAATGCCGTGCCATGGGAAGAATCTGGTCATCGTTCAGGCCCTTGCGCACCACCATATTCACTTTCACCGGTGCCAAGCCGACACGCGCCGCTTCGTCGATTCCGCGCAACACGGTCTGCACACCGACCTGGCTATCGCTCATGCGTTCGAAAATTCTATCGTCCAGTGCATCCAGGCTGACCGTTACCCGCGCAAGCCCCGCATCGCGCAGCGCAGCGGCTTTCTTTGCCAGCAAGGTTCCGTTGGTGGTCAGTGTGACATCCACGGCCTCGCCTTCGGGGGTGCGCAGACGCGCCAGCATGCCCACCAGCTTTTCAAGGTCTTTGCGCAGCAAGGGTTCACCGCCGGTAAGCCGCAGCTTGCGAACACCCGACTGGACGGCCACGGCAGCCACTCGCGCGATCTCTTCGAAACTGAGCAGGGAGGAATGCGGCATGAAGGCATAATGGCTATCGAACACTTCACGCGGCATGCAATAGGTACAGCGGAAGTTGCAACGATCGGTCACCGAAATGCGCAGGTCGCGCAAAGGCCTGTGGCGCGCATCCAGCAAGGCCCCATCTTTGGTCCGCGCAGCACCGGACGGCGGCTCGCCCACGGCGCCTGCCGAACGATGGTCTGTCAGAAATATTACTTTGCTCATCGCTTAATCATACCTCTGTGCATCAGGCTTCAAGAGCCGCCACGACGGACGCGCCAAACGCCTCTTCCAGCGTCTGCACTTGTCCCATACAGCTTGCATCGTACCCCACCAATTGCGATACATAGGCCTGATACTGTTCGCCATTCATCAAATCCAGCAAGCGTTGCATTTGCGGGGTATCGAGCGTGTCGCGATGCACGGCAAAGAAGTAGCGCTCTTTGACCAGCGGTATAAAGGATAGTCCACAACGCCAGGCAGCCGTTTCAACGCCGATGCCGACGTCGGCCATGCCGCTGGCAATATGCGCGGCAATGGCCATATGGGTGAATTCGCTGCTGTCGAACCCCTGCACCCGCGCGGTATCGATATTAAGCTTGGACAGCATCAGGGCGACCAGAAAGCGTGTACTGGAGCCGATCTGCCGATTAACAAAACGCACGTCCGGATTGATAAGATCGGCCACAGAGTCGATGCCCTTGGGGTTTTCGGGCTTGACGAACAGGCCCGTGTTGCGCACGGCCAAATGAATGAGCCGGTGGCGGTCGGAATTGAGCCAGGGGCAGTAGCGCTTCAAGATGGGCAGCTCATACTCGCCCTCGGACACCTGGAATCCGGCCAGATCGCATTCTCCACGATCCAGCGATGCCAGCGCCTCGATGGCCGTACGGTAGCGCAACTCCAGCGGAGACATATCCAGGCCATTGGCCAGTTGCATCAAACCTTCGACGGCAAAGCCATGACTGGCGTGCAAACGCAGGCGTTGCTGACTTTCGGGATAGAGACGCTCAAGCTCTTCCTGCAGCTCGGAGGCCATGCTTTCCAGGGTGGGCATGAGACGGGCATCAAGACGGCGGTTGGCCCAGATCAGATGCTGGCCAAAGTTCGTAAGCTTGGTGCCTTGCCGGCGTGAGGTTTCTATAAGAGGGGCTTCAAATTCTTTTTCGGCATTGCGTAGCAAGCCCCACCCGTGACGGTATGACAGGCTGCAAGCCTTGCAGGCGCCGGCGATATGCCCGGTGGCATCAATCGCAGCCAGCAAACGCAGCACCT
>DATCYE010000058.1:0-1735 GCA_036570485.1 Pusillimonas sp.
CCACTGGTCGGGCGGTATTCGCAGCCGACCCAGCCGTCGTAACCCAGATCGTCAAGCAGGTCGAAGAGATAGGCGTAATTCACTTCACCGGTGTCGGGCTCATGCCGTTCTGGTACGCCGGCGATCTGTATATGGCCCACATGCGGCTGAAATTTACGGAAGGTCATGGCGATATCGCCTTCCATGATCTGCACGTGATAGAAGTCCATCTGCACTTTAAGGTTGGGCTCGCCGACCTCTTCGCGTATCGCGTGGGCCTGATCCTGCCGGCTAAGAAAATAGCCCGGCATATCGCGCAGGTTGATGGGCTCGATGAGCACATTGATATTATGTTTGGCGCATTGCTGCGCGGCGTAGCGCAAATTCTCGACGAAAGTGGCCCTGCATGCATCCAGATCGGCATTGGCGGGCACTAAGCCGGCCATGGCATGGATGCTGGGTGTACCCAGCGCCTGGGCATAGGCAATGGCCTTGGCGACGCCTTCGCGAAACTCTTGCTCGCGGCCGGGCAGGGCGGCAATGCCGCGTTCGCCTGCATTCCAGTCCCCTGGTGGCATATTGAACAGCACATTCTTGACTCCGTGACGCGATAGTTCGCCGGCGATGGCGTGCGCCTCGTGTTCGTAGGGAAACAGGAATTCAACGGCCTTGAAGCCGGCCTGGGCAGCGGCCTGTATGCGTTCCAGGAACGGCACTTCATTGAACATCATGGTGATGTTGGCGGCGAGTTTTGGCATGATGGTTCCGATATGGACGATTTTCAAGAACTGCGAGCGGGTGGCCATAGGCCAGCCCCGCAAAGATAGGCTATAACTTGAATGCGGTTTTCAGTTCGTCTATTTGTTCCGGCGTGAGCACGCGCGGATTATGCCCTTGGAGCAGCAGGAACAGCTTGGCGGTTTCTTCCAGCTCTTCCATGGCATACACCGCCGACTCCAGGTTTGTGCCGGATACGACGGGGCCGTGGTTGGCCAGCAGGACGGCGCTGTGCTTGGCGGCCAACCCGCGTATGGCATCGCCCAGATGGGGGTCACCGGGACGGTGGTAAGGCACCAGGGGTAGCTTGCCTATCTTCATGACGAAATAGGGTGTCAACGCAGGGATGCAATCACACTGGTTCAGCCCGCCCATGCAGGAAACGGCCGCTGAATGCGTTGCGTGCAGATGTACGATGGCGCCCGCGCCGGCACGTTCTTCGTACATGGCGCGATGCAGAAAGGCTTCTTTGGAGGGTGGTTTGCCGGATAGCAGCTTGCCGTTCCAATCCAGCTTGGACAAGTTGGCCGGATCAAGTGCTCCCAGTGAACTATTGGTGGGCGTAAGCAGCCAACCGTCGTCGGTACGCACACTGATGTTGCCGCTGCTTCCGGCAGTCAGGCCGCGCTGATGCAAAGACGCGCCGAAATCGCAGATTTCCTCGCGCAGGCGGGATTCGCTCATGACAGCAGGCTCCAGGCTTTAGTGAAGAAATCGATGGCGCCGAAGTTGCCGGACTTCAAGGCCAGGGCAATGGGCGTAGCGCCCAGGCTGACCGTCCAGGGCACGCCGGGGTCTATGGTGGGGCCGATGCGCAGGCTGCGTACATTCAGCGCCGTCACCACCGCGCCTGAGGTTTCTCCGCCCGCCACGATCAGTTGGCGCACGCCTTCGTGGACCAACTGCCGGGCGATTTCGGCCAAGGCCTCTTCCACCAGGGCGCCTGCGCGTTCAACGCCCAGCTTTTCTTGCGCGGCCT
>DATCYE010000059.1:0-10737 GCA_036570485.1 Pusillimonas sp.
GAAAAATCCAGTGCCACGACGCATAGGTCACCAGAAAGCCGCCCAGCGGCGGCCCGACCAACGGCCCCAGCAGCGCCGGCAATGACAGGAAAGCCATGGCCTTGAGCAATTCCGTTTTTGGCACCTTGCGCAACAGGATAATCCGCCCCACAGGCACCATCATGGCGCCCGCCAGTCCCTGTATTACGCGGGCACAGACCAATTGGACTATGTTTTGCGATGCCGCACACGCAATGGAACTGAGCGTAAAGAGTAAAATGGCGGCCAGAAACACCCGTTTGGCGCCGAAACGGTCGGCGGCCCACCCGCTGATCGGCACGAATACGGCCACTGCCAGCAGGTAGCTGGTAATCGCCACG
The DNA here is from genome assembly GCA_036570485.1 of Pusillimonas sp. GTDB lineage: Bacteria > Pseudomonadota > Gammaproteobacteria > Burkholderiales > Burkholderiaceae_B. The sequence goes on from DATCYE010000059.1 coordinate 360, forward strand.
TTCATGCGTACGACACTGGAGTTCAGCGATTGCGCCATTACCGGCAGGGCTGTGGCCACCACCGTTGCGTCCAGCATTTGCATGAACAATGCGCAGCCCACAATGAACGGTATCATGCGGATGGCGCGGCGCTCGCGCGCCGATAGCGCTGAATCGCCAGAGGTATTGGAAGGTGAAGCAGGCGTTTCGGAAGGCATCGGGCAGTTATTATGGCGGCCGAGTGAAGTACACTCGGATTTCAAAGGTTAATCACATCTGGCAAGCAAGTATTATGGCAAAGAATTACGAGTCGGAAATCACTCAGTTCCTTAAAAAATTCAAAACGGAACACCCCGGTACCGAATTGCGGCAGCGCGAAGGCCGTGCACGGCTGTGGGACAAGCATATCGACCCTGAATTCCAAGATGGCTACCGTGCCAGCCGGGTCCCGCAAAAACCGTATGTCTATCAAGCCGACTAGCGAATCCGCATGTCCTTGCCTAAGGTAGCGGCCACAGAGCTGTCAGCTCTGGTCGAGCCGGCCATAGACAGTACACCCGATGTCATCGACAGCGTGGCGCTGGCTCGCCTGTATGGCGAGCCGCTGTTTGCGTTACCGCAAGACCTGTACATACCTCCCGATGCTCTGGAAGTATTCCTGGAAACTTTCCAGGGTCCGCTCGATCTGCTGCTGTACCTGATACGCAAGCAGAACTTCAATGTGCTCGATATTCCCATGGCCGAAGTCACGCGCCAGTACCTGTCGTATGTGGACCAGATCCGCAATCAGAACCTGGAGCTTGCCGGCGAATATCTGTTGATGGCGGCGCTGCTTATTGAAATCAAGTCGCGCATGCTGTTGCCGGTAAAAAAATCGGACACGGGCGAAGAGGTCGACGATCCGCGCGCCGAGCTGGTCAGGCGCTTGCTGGAATACGAACAGATGAAACTGGCTGCGCAAAAGCTTGATGCCTTGCCGCAACTAGGCCGGGATTTTCAGCGCTCCCACGCGTATGTCGACCTGCAGATGGAGCAGGCACTGCCCGAAATCAGCCCCGAAGATCTGCGCAGCGCCTGGCTGGACATCATGCGTCGGGCCAGCCTGAATGCGCACCACCGCATCACGCGCGAGCAGTTGTCCGTGCGCGATCACATGAGCCAGATACTGCGCCGCCTTAGCGATGTGCAATTCATGGAGTTCACCGAGCTTTTCATGGAGCGCGTCCATCAGGGCGACGCGGCTGCGGTCGTCGTTGTGCATTTCCTGGCCATGCTCGAACTGGCCCGCGAATCCTTGCTTGAAATCACGCAAGCCGAACCCTACGCGCCGATCTACGTGCGCCTCTCGTACATGCGCGCCGCCGCCTAAGCTGGCCGCCCCCAATTCCGCCGGAGATTTTTTTGAAAGTCGTTCACACCATCGAAGAACTGCGCGATCAACTGCGTGGGCAGCTACGGGTCGCTTTTGTGCCGACCATGGGCAATCTGCACCAGGCCCATTTATCGTTGATGAAACTGGCCCGCCAGCATGGCGATCCGGTTGTCGCCAGTGTTTTCGTAAACCGTTTGCAGTTTGGGCCGAACGAAGACTTCGATCGCTATCCGCGCACACTGGCCGCCGACATCGAAAAGCTGGAACGCGAGCGCGATGTCTATGTGTTGTTTGCGCCGAACGAGCGCGAAATGTACCCCGAGCCCCAGAACTTCCGGATTCAACCGCCTTCTGACCTGGGCGGGATACTGGAAGGCGAATTCCGCCCCGGCTTTTTCGACGGCGTCAGCACGGTGGTCATGAAGCTGTTTTCCTGTGTACAGCCCAGTGTTGCGGTTTTTGGCAAGAAGGACTACCAGCAGCTTATGGTTGTGCGCAATATGTGCCGTCAGTTTCAGCTGCCCGTGAACATACTGGCGCATGAAACGGTGCGTGATACCGACGGTTTGGCCTTGTCGTCGCGCAATATGTACTTGCAGCCGGCCGAGCGCGCCGAAGCCCCTAATCTGTTTGCCGCTCTGCAAAAGGTTCAGGCAAGCATCATGGCGGGCAATACAGATGTCCAGGCGCTTGAAGCGCAGGCTGCCGAACATCTTTCGGCTCGTGGCTGGCAGGTTGACTACCTGTCGCTGCGCCGCCAGCGCGACCTATTGCGCCCGCAGGCGGACGAAATACAGATGGGTGAGCCCTTGGTCGTGCTGGCTGCCGCCAAGCTGGGCGCAACCCGTCTGATCGACAATCTGGAAATCTGTAAGAAATGACAGCTGACGCGTGTCTGTACCCATGACAGAATGCCTCCACGATAACAACAAGGAGACAAATGTGGGGAATGTACACGACGGCGGTGATTCGCCCTTTTCCGTTCTAACTCCTCGCGAACGCGACGTCATGGATTACGTCGCGCGCGGCAAGCCAAACAAAATCATCGCCGCCGAACTGGGCGTTTCTCAACGCACCATCGAAGCGCATCGCGCGCGCATTTTCCAAAAAATGCAGGTCAGGAACGCAGTCGAGCTTGCTCATTGCGTCCTAAGCAAGCGCAGCTAGTCGCACTTTAGCGGCGTTTTTCCGGCCAGCTCGTCAATGGCGTCGATGTCCGCCTGGCGCGTCAATCGATACTCCAGCGTAGGCGTAACGTCGTTGACGGTATTAATGCGCAGCACGTTGTCGTTCACGAAGGTCAGGGTCGCCATGCTGGCTTGTTCGTTCAGCTTCAACATGATGCGTAGCGGTGTCGTGCCAATAACGTCCCAACACCCCTGCTGAACAATATTATGTTTGGCAGCGGTGGTATTCAGCCGCACCGAACGCGAACGCCATTCGCCACTAGGCGCCAACGTCAGTGTCAGGCGCTGCGCCGAACAGGTCGTGCCGCCGGTAAGGCAGGGGATGGTGCCTAAAAACGTCTTTGCTTCGGCCAGGGGGCGGGCCTTTAGCACCGCCCGTTCGCTAGCGGCTTCCTGCTGAGTCTGAGGCTTATCAACTTTCTGGTCGGCCCCGAAGCCCAGTTGTATCTGCGATGGCGCGCGCGCGCCGCTGCGGCCCTGGGCCTGGTTTTGCGCATCGGCCTCGGTGCTGTCGTGCGAGGTTGAGTAGTAGTTTGGCATGCTTTGCTGGGCGCAGCCCGCCAGCAACAGAGCCAACACCAAAGCGCCCAAAGGCTTGTTGCGCGGGTGTTGAATAAGCGAAGTTAGACGGGTCAGGGGTTTTTCCACCGACGATAAAGGCCAAGAAGATGCATTCTACGCATTAATTGCCGTCGCCGTAAAACAAGCAGAACCTGGCCAGGAGCCTGTGCATGCCGTTCACTTTATCGTCTTCGTTCGCTGCTTTGGCTTGGCCTGCAGTCATGGCTATATTGGGTGCTGGGCTGGGCGTTCAATGCAGCCGTGTCGCGCTGGCTTATGGCCGCCGACTCGATGCCGGCGCACCCCCTGATGCGGCCTCCATGATGCATGCTCTGCGGGCCGCCATCCATCCGTGCGCTATAGCTGCTGTTGCCCACGGCATGGTAGTGGCCGCAGATAATCCGGTGCGAGCCCAAGCGCGCGCGACCTGGTTCGGCAGGCGGGCCGCCTGCACCATGGCAACGGGTTTCGTCGCCCTGCACGCCCAATATGGTTTGGACGCCTATTTTTTTGCGGCCGCCCTGGCCGGCCTCCTGCTACTGCTGTTGGCGCTTATCGACGCGCAAACCGGCCTTCTGCCCGATGCGCTTACCCAGCCTTTGTTGTGGCTGGGGCTGGCAAGCTCTTGGGCAGGAGCCGGCCCGCCTTTGCACGATGCGCTGGCGGGCGCCATATTGGGCTACGGTTTTTTGTGGTGCCTACTGTTGATCATGCGCAGCCTAATCGGCCGCGATGCCATGGGTCACGGCGACCTCAAGCTGCTTGCCGCCCTGGGCGCATGGCTCGGTTGGCAAGCCTTGCCCTGGGTTCTGTTGTTAGCCTGTTTTCTTGGTCTGGTTTTCGCCATGTGGCGGCAAAAGTCGTTTCGGCCTCGCGGAGAGCACCCGTTCGGCCCTTTTCTGGCAGGTTGCGCTGCGGGTGTTTTCCTGGCGCCGACTGCGGTACATTCGTGGTTTTGCTAGCCGAGGTGCAGCTGTGTACAAGATTGGCCTAACGGGCGGAATAGGCTCCGGCAAGAGCCGTGTTGCAGACTTATTCGCCCAATGGGGTGCTGCCGTCATCGATACCGATGTCATCGCCCACGAGCTGACCGCGCCGGGCGGCGCGGCTATCGAAGCCATACGCCATCAGTTCGGCCCCGATGTCATTTCGCCCACGGGCGCGCTCGACCGCCCGGCCATGCGCGAATTGGTCTTTGAAAGTCCTCAGTCCAGACAGCAGCTTGAAACTATTATTCATCCATTGATAAGTGTGGTTACACAAAAACAGGCTTCCGTGGCGGAAGGATGCTATCTTGTATTTGTGGTTCCTTTGTTGGTCGAGTCCGGGCGCTGGCGAGATCGGGTCGATCGTATTTGCGTGGTGGATTGCGACCCGGAAACGCAGCTTAAGCGGGTTCAGGCACGCAGTGGGCTGACGCCAGAGACTATTGGGCGTATTATGTCAGCACAGGCGTCACGAGAAGCGCGGTTGGCTGTTGCCGACGACATCGTGCTTAACGATGGGTTCACCAGCCCCAGCGAACTTGTGCATCGTGCCCGGCAATTGCACGATTTTTGGTGCGAGCAGGCACGACAGCGGGCTAGCTATCCCCCCGGTACTCCTTCCTAGTCATTTAAAAGGTTTTTGGTCGCGTGATTCTTTATGAATATCCTTGCAACGAGCGCGTAAGGTCTCTGTTAAGAGTCGAGCACCTGTTCGACAGGCTGTTCTTTTTCGCCAAAGGCACAGACGTCCATTTTCACCAAATTTCCGTTGCCACCCTGTTCGACCTGCTTGATATCTGCGATCGCACCGACCTGCGCGGCGCGGTGTTGCAAGATCTTGAACGCCAGCGCGTGGCACTGGGCGCGCTACGTCAGCACCCCGATGTCGATGCCGTCACGCTCGACACCATGTTGGCCGAAATCCAGGGTGCAGCCGCCGAGTTAAGCTCTCAGGGCCGCATAGGCCAAGAATTACGCGACAACGAATGGTTGGCCAGCTTGCGCGGCCGAATTGCCGTGCCGGGCGGCTCGTCGCAGGTCGACATGCCTTCATATTTTTCCTGGCAAATCAAGCCGGCCGAAGTTCGCGCCACTGACCTACACCGTTGGATCACGCCTTTTTTGCCGCTTTATAAAGGCCTGGCGCTTATTTTGCGTCTGCTGCGCGATTCGGGCGATGTGGTCGATCTGGTTGCCAGGCAGGGCGCCTATCAGGAAATGTTAGGCGGCAAGGTATTCCAGCTTTTGCGGGTTTGGGTCGACACAGCACTGAACATTTTCCCCGAAATGAGCGCCAACAAGTACGTGATTTGGGTGCGGTTTGCGTCGCAAGACCGCGAACTCAAACCTCAGCCCGTAACCGGCGACGTCACCTTCAAGCTGGCTCGCTGCAACGTCTAAGGCTTGTCCGTTATGCATGGTGCAGGGCTGCTTTCCCCGTAAAAGTATATTTCTTGCAATGGCTCAATAGTTGTTGCGTTCGATTTCAATTTCGGAATTTCTGTATTCCAGCCGCCGCCAATAGGCGAAAATGTCGCCTGTTTCGTTCGAACCCGGAGAGCATTGCATGGCGGCATCCCAGTCCGTACCTTATCGGCCCAGTTACTGGCGCCGGCCATGGTTTATTCTTGCCCTGATAGCGCTGGCAGTCGGCGCCTACTGGTTCTGGGGGCGCGGCGCAGGTCCTACGGCAGCAGGTGGCAAGGGGCCGACGAGGGCACGCATGGCCGCCATGGCCAATATGAAGACGCCGGTCAGGGTAGCCACCGCGCAAATCGATTCCATACGACACACTCTTAAAGCCATAGGAACTGTAACCGCGTTCAATACAGTTACGGTGCGTAGCCGCGTCGACGGAGAACTGCAAGAAATCGCTTTCACCGACGGGCAAAAGGTCAAGGCGGGCGATCTATTGGCACAAATCGATCCGCGCACTTATCAGGTTCAGCTGGATCAGGCCCTGGGCCAGCAAAAGCAAAACGAAGCCCAGCTCAAGAATGCCCAGGGCGATTTGCAGCGCTACCAGTTGTTGTTTAAACAAAACTCCATCGCCAAGCAGCAGGTGGATGCCCAGGCCGCGCTAGTCCAGCAATTTCTGGGGTCGCGCAAGAGCGATCAGGCCGCCGTCGACAGTGCTCGCCTGCAACTGAGCTTTACGCGAATTACCGCGCCCATTACGGGGAGGCTTGGTCTGCGCAAAGTGGACGAAGGCAATATGGTCAATGCCTCGAACACCGATGGCATCGTCGTCATTACGCAAACCCAGCCGATTTCCGTGCTGTTTACTTTGCCCCAGGCGCAATTGCCCGACGTCCTGGCCCGGTTGCGCGCTGGAACCACATTGTCGATCGATCTTTACGATCGCGATGACTTGCACCAGATCGCCACCGGCACGCTAATGTCCGTCGATAATCAGATCGACCTTGCCACCGGTACGGTCAAGTTGAAAGCGCGCGTGCCCAACGAAGACGAGTCTTTGTTTCCGAATCAATTCGTCAATGTCAGGTTGCGGGTAGACACAAGACAATCGTTGGCGGTTCCAACCATGGCGGTACAGCAAGGATCCATAGGGGCCTTCGTTTATGTGGTCGACGATAACGACAAAGTGCGCATTCAGCGCATTGTGACGGGCCTTATCGACGACAAACTCATTGCGGTGGAGTCAGGCCTGCTTGCGGGCCAGCGCGTGGTGGTGGAAGGCGTCGATCGCCTGCGCGAAGGCGCTGCGGTCGAGGTCGTTACCGATGCGCCGGCCAGCGGCGCGGCCTCGTCCTCCTTGCCCATGGCGGGGTCGAGTCCGGGTCCGACCACGGCCGCTCCGGGCTCTCCACATTAAGGCCCGGCCGTGAATTTGTCGCGCCTGTTTATTCTGCGTCCGGTGGCTACCACGCTGGCCATGGTGGCTTTGCTGATATCGGGCCTGCTGGCCTACAGATTGTTGCCGGTATCGGCATTGCCGCAGGTCGATTACCCCACCATTCAGGTCAGCACGCTGTATCCGGGTGCCAGCCCCGATGTCATGACGGCGTTGGTTACTTCGCCGCTAGAGCGCCAATTCGGCCAGATGCCCGGCTTAACCCAGATGACCTCGTCAAGCTCGGGCGGCTCGTCGCTGATCACTTTGCAGTTCGATCTGGACTTGCCGCTGGACGTGGCCGAGCAGGAAGTCCAGGCCGCCATCAATGCAGCCACCAGCCTGCTGCCCAAAGATCTGCCGGCTCCGCCCATCTACAACAAAGTGAATCCGGCGGACACCGCTGTCATCAGTCTGGCGGTGACCTCGCCGACCCTGCCGCTGTATCAGGTGCGCGATCTGATCGATATACGCGTGGCGCAGAAGCTGTCGCAGATATCCGGCGTGGGTCTGGTCAGCATTGCCGGCGGGCAGCGCCCGGCTGTGCGCATTCAGGCTAACCCGCAAGCGCTGGCGGCGCATAATCTGACGCTGGCCAGCTTGCGTTCGGCCATCGTCGGTGCAAACGTCAACCAGCCCAAGGGCAATCTGGACGGACCCGAGCGCTCCACCACCATTAATGCCAATGATCAGCTGCGCTCCATTCAGGACTACGAGCAACTGATCGTTGCTTACGAAAACGGGGCGCCCCTGCGCCTGCGCGACGTGGCTGATGCCCGGCAAGATGCCGAGAACATCCGGCAAGCGGCCTGGATAGGCACAACCCCTGCCATTCTGCTTAACATCCAACGCCAGCCCGGCGCGAATGTGATCGACGTCGTCGATCGCGTCAAGGCCTTACTGCCGTCGCTGAAACAGGCGCTGCCGGTGGGGGTTGAAATCAGCGTTGCCACGGACCGCACCCAGACCATACGCGAGGCCATCGACCATGTTCAGTTCGAGATGATACTGGCGATCATTCTGGTGGTGCTGGTGACCTTCGTGTTCTTGCGCAGCTGGACGGCTACCTTTATACCCAGTGTGGTGGTGCCGCTGTCGCTGGTTGGAACCTTCGGCATCATGTACCTGGCCGGATTCAGCGTCAATAACCTGACCCTGATGGCGCTGACCATTGCCACCGGCTTCGTGGTCGACGACGCTATCGTCATGATAGAGAACATCGCCCGCCACATCGAAGAGGGCGAGAGCGCCATGAAGGCGGCCTTGAAAGGGGCTTCGCAAATCGGCTTTACGCTGGTGTCGCTGACTCTGTCACTGATCGCGGTGCTGATTCCGCTGCTGTTCATGAGCGACGTCATTGGCCGCTTGTTCCGCGAGTTCGCGATTACGCTGGCGGTTGCTATTTTATTGTCGCTGGCGATTTCTCTGACCCTGACCCCCATGATGTGCGCGCGTCTGCTGCGGCCCGAATCGGAAATGAAATACGGGCGCTTCCAGCAAAAAGCCGGCGCATGGATGGACAGGCTGATCCATTCCTACGACAAGGGTTTGCAATGGGTGCTGGCGCACCAGCGCGCCACACTTTGGGTCGCGCTGGGCACCTTGCTGCTGACCGGTCTGTTGTACACGGTCGTGCCCAAGGGTTTCTTCCCGCAGCAGGACACCGGCCTGATCCAGGCCATCAGTCAGGGCCCGCAAACGGTCTCCTTCGCATCGATGGCGCAGCGTCAGCAGCAGGCGGTCGACCGCATACTGAAAGATCCCGATGTGCAGGCGGTGTCTTCCTTCATCGGCATAGACGGCACCAATGCCACACTGAACACCGGGCGCATGCAGATTGCACTGAAGCCCCTGGTCGAGCGAAGTGCCAATGCCCAGGCCATTATCGACCGACTGGGACAAAATCTAGCCAGTCTGCCCGATATCAAGGTGTACATGCAGCCTGTGCAGGATCTGACCGTGGACGATCGTGTAAGTCGCACGCAATATCAGATGACCTTGTCCGATCCCGATCATGACGTGTTGCTGGAATGGACGCCCAAGCTGGTGGATGCTTTGCATGCCGTACCGGGCTTGCGCGATGTGGTCGACGATTTGCAGGGCAAGGGTTTGCAGACGGCGCTGGTTATAGATCGCGACGCGGCGGCGCGCCTGGGGGTTAACAACGCGGCCATCGACGATGCCCTTTACGATGCGTTTGGGCAGCGGCAGATATCCACCATTTTTACCCAGTCGACGCAATACCGCGTAGTGCTTGAAGTGGCCAAGCAGTTTCGGCAGAACCCGCAAGCCCTGGCGCAGATCTATGTGCCTACGGCCTCGGGCACGCCGGTGCCCTTAAGCAGCCTGGCGCGCATCGAACAGGAAAGCTCGCTTTTATCCATAGAGCGCCTGGGGCAATTTCCGGCCACCACTATCTCCTTTAACCTGGCTCCGGGTACGGCCTTGTCCGATGCGGTGCAAGCCATTAGAACCACGCAAGCTGAACTAGGCATGCCGGCGTCGCTGGATTTGCGCTTCCAGGGGGCGGCGCGCGCCTTTCAGGCATCGCTATCGAGCACCTTATGGTTGATGCTGGCTGCCGTGGTCGCCATGTACATCGTGCTGGGCATTCTGTACGAAAGCTATATCCATCCGGTAACGATACTGTCTACCTTGCCCTCTGCCGCAATAGGCGCTTTGTTGGCCTTGTTGATGAGTGGATCGGAGCTGGACATGATAGGCGTCATCGGCATTATTTTGTTGATCGGCATCGTCAAGAAAAATGCGATCATGATGATCGACTTTGCGCTGGATGCCGAACGCCGACGCGGCTTGACTCCCTTGGCGGCCATACATGAAGCGGCGCTGCTGCGCTTCAGACCCATACTTATGACCACGCTGGCGGCGTTGTTCAGCGCCATTCCGCTTATGCTGGCCACCGGGTCGGGTTCCGAGTTGCGCCAGCCTCTGGGGCTGGTGATGGTGGGCGGTCTATTGTGCAGCCAGGTGCTGACGCTTTTCACTACGCCGGTCATCTACCTGATGTTCGACAGGCTGGCGCGCCGCGCCGGCACCTACCGCAAGACGCGCGCAGCTGACGGCGAGATTGCTCCATGAGGTTGTTTTCCCTGTTCATCATGCGGCCGGTGGCGACGACGCTGTTTTGCGCGGCGCTGGTGCTGACGGGCGGGCTGGCCTTTTTGTTTCTGCCTGTGGCGCCTTTGCCGCAAGTGGACTTTCCCATGATATCGGTTTCGGCCAAGCTGGCGGGCGCCAGTCCGGAAACCATGGCATCCAGCGTGGCGACCCCGCTGGAGCAGTCGCTGGGGTCGATAGCGGGTCTTAGCGAAATGAGCTCACGCAGTACGGAAGGTTCGACCCGCATCTCTTTAATGTTCGACCTGGATCGGGACATCAACAGCGCCGCGCGTGATGTGCAGGCAGCCATCAATGCCGC
>DATCYE010000060.1:0-10415 GCA_036570485.1 Pusillimonas sp.
CTATTCGTCGTTTTCGCGGGTGGCCATTTCACCCGCAGCCGGACGAGCCCCGCGTGTCTGGCTAAGACGCTCCAGATAGGCCGCGTCGATATCGCCTGTTACGTAGTGCCCGTTGAAGCAGGACGACTCGAAACTCTTCATGGCGGGGTTCAGGTCGCGTATGGATTGCTCCAGGTCGCTCAGTTCTTGATAGACCAATCCGTCAGCGCCGATTTCGCGGGCGATCTCGGCTGTATCACGCCCGGTTGCGATCAGTTCCACCTGGGTAGGCATGTCGATGCCGTAGACATTGGGAAAGCGCACCGCCGGCGCCGCCGAGGCAAAATACACCTTGTTGGCTCCCGCCGCACGCGCCATGTCGACAATTTCGCGACTGGTGGTGCCGCGCACAATGGAGTCGTCGACCAGCAATACGTTTTTGCCCCGGAATTCCATGTCGATGGCGCTGAGCTTTTGACGCACCGATTTCTTGCGCACGGCTTGGCCGGGCATGATGAATGTGCGGCCGATATAGCGATTCTTGATGAAGCCTTCGCGATAGCTTAAGTCGAGCCGAGCCGCCAGTTGCATGGCCGAGGGGCGCGACGAATCGGGTATGGGCATGACCACGTCGATATCGCCAAGGCGCAATGACTTGGCTACGTTGTCGCCCAGGTATTCGCCCATGTTCAGGCGCGCATCGTAGATGGACACGCCATCCATCATCGAATCGGGCCGGGCAAAGTAAACGTATTCGAATGCGCAAGGTGTAAGCGCCGGGTTGTCGGCGCATTGGCGGCTGGACAGCTTGCCGTCAATATCGATGAAAATGGCCTCGCCGGGTGCAACGTCGCGTACCAAGGTGTAGCCGCAGCCTGTCAAGGCAACCGATTCGGATGCCACCATCCATTCGATGCCCTGATCGGTTTCCATCGAGCCCAGGCATAAAGGCCGTATGCCGTAGGGGTCGCGGAAAGCCACAATACCGTAGCTGGCGATCTGGGCAATGACGGCATAGGCGCCCTTTGCGCGCCTATGCACCGAGGACACTGCGGCAAAAATGGCGTCTTCGTCGAGCGAGCCGCCGTTGGCGGCAAGCTGCAGCTCGTTGGCGAACACATTAAGAAGCACTTCCGAATCGGAATTGGTGTTGATGTGACGCCGGTCCACCTTGAACAGCTCTTCGCGTAACTCACGCCAGTTGGTCAGGTTGCCGTTATGGACGAAGGTAATGCCGAACGGTGCATTGACATAAAACGGCTGCGCCTCGTCGACGCTGTCGCTGGAACCCGCCGTGGGATAACGGACCTGGCCCAGGCCGCTATTGCCAGGCAAAGAGCGCATGTTGCGGGTGCGAAACACGTCGCGCACCAGCCCATGGGCCTTGTACATATTAAAAAACTGATCGTGCGAAGTAGCGATGCCCGCAGCATCCTGGCCACGATGCTGCAGCAGCAGCAGGCTATCGTAGATCAACTGGTTTACGGGACCGGAGCCTGCAACCCCTACAATTCCACACATGTTTGCTATTCCTGTAATTCAATCAAATCAATACGGTAACCACGACGACAAAGAAGGCGGCAGCAGCAGCTTGATCTGCTGTATGCCCTTTACGGCGGTGCCTGAAAGCCTGGCTTCGCGCCACCAGGGCTCCTTGGGCAGTTCGGTGTAGCCGGCCAATGCCACCAGCACCAGAACGATCAGCATGCCGCGCAGCATGCCGAACAACGCGCCCAGGCCGTGATCGGCGGGCGTCAGGCCGGTTTTTTCAATAAGCGTTGCCAGCAACAGATTAAGCAGCCCCACCAGCAGCAGCACGACTATGAATACTCCGGCATAGGCCGCTCCGGTTCTAAGCAAAGCATTTTCTATCCAGCCGGCAAGCCAGACGGACACCAGGGGCGCCCACCAGATGGCGGATAAAAACGCGACAACATAGGCGATAAGCGACAGGACTTCCTTGATGAGCCCGCGCAGGAGCCCCAGAAATGCCGACACGCCCAGGACGGCCAGCACGAGGTAGTCGAAGCTTGTCACTTAGTGGAGATGAAGCCGTTGTCGTAACCCAGCGCCCTTAAGCGGGCTTGCGCAGCCTGTGCCGCGTCGCGTGTGGGAAAGGGGCCGACCCGCAAGCGGTAAGTGGCTTTGCCGCCTGAAACAGCATGCTCTACATAGGCATTCGTGACCCCGGAAGCGACCAGGCGATCGCGTCGGATCTGGGCGTCTTTATCGGTGGTGTAAGCCGCTATCTGCAAGATGAAGCTGCCCTTTTCCGCAGTGGCGGCCGGCTGGCTGCCTGCGGGACTGCGGCCTTCGAGCAAGGCAATGGCTACCGAGCCATCGTCGCTGCGCTCGGTGGATGGCTTGGGTTTGGGCTTGGACTCAGGCTCGGGTTTTTCGACAGGCTTGGGCTCTGGGGGTGTTGGTGGCTGAGGTTTGGCCTGTTCGGGCGCCGGTGCCGAAGGTTCGGAGGCCGGCACCGTTACGGTGGGCGCAAGGGTATCGGGCTGGACCGGAGTTTCCGGCATGGCCGGCGTTGCGGGCGCCAAAGCGACTTCGCCGCCCGTGGTGTCGGGGGGCACGATGGCCGGCACAACGACGGGCGTGCTTATTTGGCCGTCTTCGGGGGCCGGCGAGTCGAACAACATGGGCACGATGATGACAGCGGCCAGCACCAGCGCCAAGGCGCCGATGAGCCGGCGCCGTGCACGGCCGCGCAATTCGTTGGCCTGCGCCTCGCTGGACAAGGACGAACGCGACGTGGAACGGCGGGCGGTTCCCGATTCGGGCTCTTTACGAGAAAACAATCCCATGGGGCAAAAACCTATCTTGAAAACAAGCCGGCCATGAGGCTTGCTGAACTATGTGACTTTGCGTCCAAGCTCGTCAAGTACGGGGCCGACGGTCGCAAAAGACCCAAACACAAGAATTCTATCATTCTCGGAGGCCTGTTTTCGAGCTTCTGCAAATGCTTGTACCGGATTTTCAAAACTGGAAACCTCTATCGTCCGAGCCGCGACGGGAGGAACGGCTACGGAACGGACTCCCGGCCTGCCGTCGGCGGGGGGATCGACACGGCGGATCTCGGTACTGTTCTCTTCCAGCGTGGGCTGAGCCGTGGTGGCGGCTATCGCCTGGCGTACTATTGCGGCCAGATCCGGCCCCGAAGTGCCGCGCGGACCGCCCAGGCCGGCGCAATACCAGCGATCGACCCGGGTTGCCAGCTTGGCGACCACACTGAGTATGTCTTTGTCGTTGAGCATGCCGACGACGGCATGCGTATGAGGGAAATGCCCCATATTGTCGAGATTCTGGCCTAGCGCGGCGGCGGCGTGCGGGTTATGCGCCACATCCAGAATAATGGTTGGCGTGCCCGGTAGGATTTGCAGGCGGCCTGGCAGCGACACTTGCGAAAGACCGATACGCACAGCCTGCTGAGGCACGACCAGCCGGGGCCGCAAGGCTTCCAGCGCTGCCAGGGCGGCCGACGCGTTCAGCAACTGATTGGCGCCGCGCAGGGCCGGATAGGCAAGGCCGCTACGACGTTGCGAACGACCACCGTAGGCCCACTGCAAGCGGTCGCCTGAATAATTGAAATCCTTGCCGAATAGCCAAAGGTCGGCGCCGATTTCCTTGGCATGATCCACTACAGTTTGCGGCGGTATGGGGTCGGCGCAAATGGCCGGTTGGCCCGGACGGAAAATATGTGCTTTTTCCCAGCCGATTTTTTCACGCGTGTTGCCCAGGTAAGCCGTATGGTCAATGTCGACACTGGTAATGATGGCGCAATCGGTATCCACCAGGTTCACCGCATCCAAGCGCCCGCCCAGGCCCACTTCCAGCACCGCTACGTCTACCTTTTGCTGTTCGAACAGCATCAGCGCCGCAAGCGTGGTGTACTCGAAATAGCTAAGTGTTGTTTCGCCGCGCGCGCTTTCGATTTGGTGGAACTGACGAATGATATCGGCGTCGCCGGCCTGATCGCCATTGACCCGGATCCGCTCATTGAAATCGATAAGATGGGGCGACGTATAGGTGCCCACCTTGTAGCCGGAGGCCAGCAATATGGCCTCGAGCATGGCGCAGGTGGAGCCCTTGCCATTGGTTCCGCCCACCGTGATTTTCACGAAAGGCATCGTCAAATTCAGTTTGTCCGCAACAATGCGTATGCGGTCCAGGCCAAGATCGATGGCAGTTTGGTGCAGGGATTCCAGATAGTCCAGCCACTCTTGCAAGGTGGCGGTATCGCTGGGATGGGGACGGGACATGATGAAGACTTATCACTCAAAAGAAACAACGGCAGGTGCCGATGGTAGCACCTGCCGGTAAAACCGCAATGCTTGCCCACACAGGAGCCAGCGTTATTTGCGCCGCATGGGAGGAAGATCGGTGCAAGAGCCTTCGGCCACCTCGGCCGCCATGCCCACGGACTCGCCCAGGGTGGGATGGGGGTGTATGGTTTTGCCGATATCGATCACATCGGCGCCCATCTCGATGGCCAGGGCTACTTCGCTTATCAGGTCGCCGGCGTGGGTGCCGACAATGCCGCCGCCCACAATGCGATGCGTTTCGGCATCGAACAGCAACTTGGTAAAGCCTTCGTCGCGGCCATTGGCAATGGCTCGCCCCGAAGCTGCCCAGGGAAACAGGCCCTTCTTGACGGCAATACCCTCTTTCTTGGCCTCGTCTTCGGTCAGACCTACCCAGGCCACTTCGGGGTCGGTGTAGGCCACGGAAGGAATGACGCGGGCATCGAAGAAGCTCTTTTCGCCGGCAATGACTTCGGCCGCCACATGGGCTTCGTGAACGGCTTTGTGCGCCAGCATGGGTTGACCGACGATATCGCCGATTGCATAGATGTGCGGCACGTTGGTGCGCATCTGCTTGTCGACCTCAATGAAGCCGCGATCGGTCACGGCTACCCCGGCCTTGTCGGCCGCCAGCTTCTTGCCGTTGGGGCTGCGCCCTACGGCTTGCAGCACCAGGTCGTAGCGCTGCGGCTCTTTCGGAGCCTTGTCGCCTTCGAAACTGACCCAGATGCCGTCTTCACGTGCTTCGGCCCCGACGGTCTTGGTGTCGAGCATGACGTGGTCGAAGCGGCCCGTGTTCATCTTGTCCCAGACCTTGACCATGTCGCGATCGGCGCCCTGCATCAGGCCGCTTTGCATTTCCACGACATCCAGGCGGGTACCCAGGGCGGAATAAACCGTGCCCATTTCCAGTCCGATGATGCCGCCGCCGACGATGAGCATTTTTTCCGGTATGTTTTTAAGCTGCAAGGCACCGGTCGAGTCGACGATGCGCTCGTCTTCGGGAAAGAAAGGCAGTTTGACCGACTGGCTGCCGGCCGCAATGATGGCCGAGCTGAATTTGACCGTACGGGTGGTGCCGTCTGCGCCTTGCACCGTTAGGTGATGCGGATCGGCAAACTGACCCAAGCCGGTCAGTACGTTGACCTTGCGGGCCTTGGCCATGCCTGTAAGTCCGCCGGTAAGCTTGGCCACGACGCCGTCTTTATAGGCGCGCACGCCGTCCAGGTCGATTTCGGGCTTGCCGAACTTGATGCCATGGCTGGCCAGCGACTGGGCTTCTTCCAGCACTGCTGCGGTATGCAACAAGGCTTTGGACGGTATGCAGCCCACATTCAGGCAAACTCCGCCCAGCGTGGCATAGCGTTCGACCAGCACCACGGATAGGCCCAGGTCGGCGGCCCGGAAGGCGGCCGAATAGCCGCCAGGCCCGGCGCCCAGAACCAGGACGTCGCATTGAACGTCGGCCGATCCGGTAAAGCTGGAAGCGGCCGGCGCTGCGGCGGCGGGTTTCTTAGCGGCCTGTTGTTCGGCAGGCGCTGCAGCGGGGGCCGCAGCCGCCGCCGACTTTTCAACCGTTGCGGCTTCGGCCTTATCGCTTTCTGCGGTAGCGGACTCTTCGATCTGGACCAGGGCCGAGCCTTTGGTGATCTTGTCGCCCAGCTTGACCAATACCGCTTTGACTACACCAGCCTTGGTGGCCGGAATTTCCATGGAGGCTTTGTCGGATTCTACGGTGACCAGGCTTTGTTCGACCGCGATCGTGTCGCCCACCGCAACCAAAACCTCGATGACCTCGACCTCGGCGAAGTCGCCGATATCGGGCACGCTTAACTCAGTTGTGCTCATGTTCGGCTCCTATAGCGCAATGCGACGGAAATCGGCCAGCAAGCTGCCCAGATAGGCATTGAACCGTGCCGCCGATGCGCCGTCGATGACCCGGTGATCGTAGGACAGGGACAAAGGCAGCATCAGCCTGGGTTCGAATTCCTTGCCGTTCCAGACCGGCGCATGCGCAGAACGCGACACGCCCAGGATGGCGACCTCGGGGGCATTGATGATGGGCGTGAACGAGGTTCCGCCTATGCCGCCCAGGGACGAAATGGAGAAGCAGCCGCCCTGCATCTGGCTGGGCGACAACTTGCCGTCGCGTGCCAGACCGGCCAGTTCGGAGGTTTCTTTGGCGAGTTCGAAAATACCCTTTTTGTCGGCATCCCGTATAACCGGAACAACCAGGCCGTTGGGGGTATCGGCAGCGAAACCGATGTGGTAGTACTGTTTCAGAACCAGGTTGTCGCCATCGATAGAGGCATTGAACTCGGGGAACTTCTTCAGGCCGGCCACGACTGCCTTGATAAGGAAAGCCAGCATGGTGACCTTGACGCCGGACTTCTGATTTTCTTTGTTCAGGGTCTGGCGCAGTTCTTCGAGCTCGGTGATATCGGCCGCATCGTTATTGGTGACATGAGGAATCATCACCCAGTTGCGGTGCAGGTTGGCACCGGAAATTTTCTTGATGCGCGACAGCGGCTTGGTGTCGATCTGGCCGAATTTAGCGAAATCGACCTTGGGCCAGCCCAGCACGCTGAAACCGCCGTCGGCAGCCACCGCCGTTGCACCTGTGCCGCCTCCGACCGACAAAGCCTGCTTGACGAACTGGCGAACGTCATCTTGGGTGATGCGGTTCTTGGCGCCTGAACCTTGCACCGATGCCAGATTGACGCCCAGCTCGCGTGCGAACTTGCGTACCGATGGCGAGGCATGCGGCAGGTTGCGTAGCGGCAGGTCGACATCGGCAAAGGCTTCGGTGGGAGAGTGACGCTCGGGCGGCACCGATGCCAGGGCTTGGGTCTGCGTCGGCTTGGACGCCGCGGCAGGAGCCTGCTGGGCGCTTGCGTTGGCGCTGGCAGCCGGTGTCGGCGCTTGCGCCGCCGCAGCCGGCGCGGGTTTGGCGCCGCCGTCAGCTTGCAGTTCAAGAATGATGGAGCCCTTGTTGACCTTGTCGCCCAACTTGACCTTGATGGCGGTCACTACGCCCGCATTCGAGGACGGGACTTCCATGGAGGCCTTGTCGGACTCTACGGTAATAAGGCTTTGCTCGGCGGCGATGGTATCGCCCACGGAAACCATGATCTCGATGACTTCGACATCGGTGGAGTCGCCGATGTCGGGCACGACGACGGTTGTTGTCTCGCCCTGCCCTTGTTGTGCGCTTGGCTGTGCCGCCGCCGCAGGGGCGCTGGCCGCCGGTGCCTGCTGCGCGGCTTGCGCTGGTTCGGCCTTTTTGGCCGGTTCAGCCGGCTGTTCGTCCGCTCCGCCCGCGGTTTCCAATTGCAAAACGACTGAGCCTTCCTTGATTTTGTCGCCGACCTTTACCGTCAGTGACTTGACCACGCCGGCTTGAGGCGAAGGGATCTCCATCGAGGCTTTATCGGACTCGACAGTTATCAGGCTTTGCTCGGCGCTTATGGTGTCGCCTTGCGCAACCAGCACTTCGATGACTTCGACTTCACTGAAGTCGCCAATGTCCGGGACCTTGATTTCGATGGTATTGCTCATGTGCTTGTCCCCTCTTAAGCGTGATGCGGATTGGCTTTATTGGTATTGATGCCATACTTTTTGATGGCTTCGGACACCTTGGCTAACGGCAACTTGCCTTCGTCCGCCAGGGCGCGCAAAGCAGTCACGACCACAAAACGGCGATCGATCTCGAAGTGCTCGCGCAGCTTGGAGCGGAAGTCGGAGCGGCCGAAACCGTCGGTGCCCAATACCTTGAAAGTACGGTCTTTGGGTACAAAGGGACGGATCTGGTCGCCGTATGCCTTGACGTAGTCGGTCGATACGACGATGGGGCCTGTCGTGCCTTCCAGCTGCTTCGTGACGTAGGGCACGGGGGCTTTCTTGTCTTCGGGATTCAGCATGCTATGGCGTTCGCAATCCAGGCCGTCGCGGCGCAACTCGGTGAAGCTGGTTACGCTCCAGAGGTCGGAACCCACGCCCCAGTCGCTTTGCAGCATTTCTTGCGCAGCCATGACTTCGCGCAAGATCGTGCCCGAGCCCATAAGCTGGACGCGCGGCTTCTTGGCATCGCCCACGGACTTGAACTTGTACATCCCGCGAATAATCCCTTCTTCGTCGCCCTTGGTCAGGCCGGGTTGTGGGTAGTTTTCGTTCATGACCGTGATGTAGTAATACACGTTCTCTTGATTCTGGACCATGCGCCGCAAGCCGTCCTGGATGATTACGGCCAGTTCGTGCCCGAAGGTGGGATCGTAGGAAACGCAGTTCGGTATCAGCGCGGACATGATGTGGCTGTGGCCGTCTTCGTGTTGCAGACCTTCTCCGTTCAGGGTCGTGCGCCCTGCCGTGCCGCCCAGCAGGAAGCCGCGCGCCTGCATATCGCCTGCCGCCCACGCCAGGTCGCCAATACGCTGGAAGCCGAACATCGAGTAGTAGATGTAGAACGGAATCATGATGCGGTTGTTCGTGGAGTACGACGTTGCCGCCGCCATCCAGGAGCTGAAGGCGCCCGCTTCGTTGATGCCTTCTTGCAGCAATTGACCGTTCGCGGTTTCGCGGTAGTACATGACCTGGTCTTTATCGACCGGCGTGTACTTCTGCCCTTCAGGTGCATAAATACCGATCTGACGGAACAGGCCTTCCATGCCGAAGGTGCGCGATTCATCGGCCAAAATCGGCACGACGCGCGAGGTAAGGTCTTTGTCGCGCAGAATCTGGTTCAGGATGCGCACGAAAGCCTGAGTGGTGGAGATTTCACGGCCTTCGGCGGTGGGCTCCAGTACGGCTTTGAAAGCTTCCAGCGCAGGCGCCGTCAATTGCTCGTCGGCCTTCTGGCGCCGATGCGGCAGGAATCCACCCAGCGCCTTGCGGCGTTCGTGCAGATACTTCATTTCAGGCGAGTCTTCGGACGGCTTGAAGTAGGGAATCTGTTCAAGCTTGTCGTCCGGGACAGGAATATTGAAGCGATCGCGGAATTCGCGCACCGAATCCAAGTCCAGTTTCTTTTGCTGGTGGCTTGGGTTCTTGGCCTGACCGACATGGCCCATGCCGTAGCCCTTGATGGTCTTGGCCAGGATGACGGTGGGCTGGCCGGTGTGCTCGGTGGCCGATTTGAACGCTGCGTACACCTTGTAGGGGTCGTGACCACCACGGTTCAGACGCCAGACATCGTCGTCGCTCATGCGGCTGACCATTTCCAGCAGTTTGGGGTGTTTGCCGAAGAAATTCTCGCGTACAAACTTGCCGTCGTGCGCCTTGTAGGCCTGGTATTCGCCGTCGACGGACTCTTCCATGACACGACGCAAAATGCCTTCTTTATCGCGTGCCAGGAGGGGATCCCAGTAGCCGCCCCAGATAAGCTTGATGACGTTCCAGCCGCTGCCGCGGAAATCGCCTTCGAGTTCCTGGATGATTTTGCCGTTACCGCGCACCGGGCCGTCAAGGCGCTGCAAGTTGCAGTTGACGACAAAGATCAGGTTGTCGAGCTTTTCGCGCGAAGCCAGGCTGATGGCGCCCAGGGATTCGGGTTCGTCCATTTCGCCGTCGCCGCAGAAGACCCAGACCTTGCGATTGCTGGTGTCGGCGATGCCGCGCGCATGCAGGTATTTAAGGAAACGGGCCTGATAGATGGCCATCAATGGGCCCAGGCCCATTGATACGGTGGGAAACTGCCAGAAATCCGGCATGAGCTTGGGGTGCGGATAGGAAGGCAGGCCATGGCCGTCGACTTCCTGGCGGAAATTATTCAGTTGGTCTTCGCTAAGACGGCCTTCCAGGTAAGCGCGGCCATAAATGCCGGGCGAGGAATGGCCCTGGAAGTAGACCAGGTCGCCGCCGTGGCCTTCGCTTTCAGCGTGCCAGAAGTGGTTCTGGCCGCAACCTATCATGGTGGCCAGCGAGGCGAACGACGCAATGTGCCCGCCCAGATCGCCGCCGTCGGGCGGGTTGTGGCTGTTGGCCTTGACGACCATGGCCATGGCGTTCCAGCGTACATAAGAGCGTATGCGCTCTTCCAGTACGATATTGCCCGGATGCGGAGGCTCGAGCCCTGGCGGTATGGTATTGACGTAGGCGGTATTCGGCGAAAACGGAATGTGGGCGCCCGAA
>DATCYE010000061.1:0-4125 GCA_036570485.1 Pusillimonas sp.
CATCATGAATCTTGCAAATGAAAAGCTTGACGGGGTCCTGGTGGTTTCGCCAGTAGGCCAAATCAATAGTGCCAATGCTGCCGATGTCGAGTCCGGGTTGCTGGCATGGGTCGATCAAGGCGAACGTCTTTGTATCCTGGATCTGGGTCAGCTGGACTATATTTCCAGCGCAGGCTTGCGGGTTGTACTGATGCTGGCCAAGCGCCTTAAACAGAACTCCGGTCAATTGGTTTTGTGCAGCTTGCAGCCGCAGGTTCACGAAGTTTTCGATATCAGCGGTTTCTTGGCGATTCTGACCGTTGTCGACACCCGTGCCGTCGCCTTGGCCCAGCTAAAGAACTAAAGAAATCCCTAAATAGGTGCCACTGGTTCCCAAGGCCAAGAGCCTGAGGACTCAGCCATTGGCTAATAGTTCGCGTAGGGGTGTAAGGGCCTGGTAAAGTTGTTCGAAGGTGTCTTCGCGCCGGGTGTCCAGTTGCTGGGCTTGCTCCAGGTCGATCTGCGCGAATTTGATTGAATCGCCCGGCATGCATTGCGCCAAGATGGGCAAGTCGACGGTGGCGATGTGGGCAATTTTTGCATAGCCTCCGGTCGTTTGGCGGTCGGCCATCAAGACTATCGGTTGACCATCGGGCGGCACTTGCACGCTGCCGAAGCTGGTGGCTTCCGACAGCAGTTGCACGCTGCTTTTCAGCTCCAGCGTATTTCCTTGCAATCGATAGCCCATGCGCTCCGACTGGGGACTTATGCGGTATTCGCTGGAAAAAAAATCAGTGATCGACTTTTCCTTGAACAGGCTGGTATGGGCGCCGCGCATGGCGCGCAGGGTTGCGCGTGAACCGAGCCCAAGAGCGGCCGGCAGGTAAACCTTGATTTTCCATAGTTCGCGCTCCAGGTGATCCAGCTTGGAGTCATCGAGCCGCTTGCGCGGGGTCAGCACATCGTTTGCCTGCAAGGCTCGGCCTTGGTAACCGCCAAAACCGCCGCGCAAGTAGGTGCTGCGGCTGGACAGCAGCACAGGCAGTTCGATGCCGCCATGCCAGGCCATGTACGCCCTTAAGCCTGTTGTCCTGGCACCAAAGGTCAGGACATCGCCTTTGCGTATGATTAGCGGTCGGTTATTGGGTACCGGCTTGCCGTTCAGAGCAGGGCCAAGGGCCGCGCCGCTGATCGCTATGCAGGCCGCCGCATCGAAGCGCAGGGTGGGCCCGGTCAAGGTGATTTCCAGCGTAGCTTCGTTTTCGTGGTTGCCTACCAGCAAGTTCGCCAGCCGGTGGGCTCGGCTGTCCATCGCGCCGCCCACGGGCACCCCCAGATGTTGGTGACCCATTCGCCCCAGATCCTGGAAGCTGGAAAGCAGGCCCGGCTTCAAGACAGTAATGCTCACGCTGCTTCCCGCTTCAGGGCAAGGTATTCTTGCGGATCGATGGGTACGAAGCGCACCGTATCGCCCGCCGCCAGCAGCGTGGACGGATTTTTTTCGGGATCGAACAAAATAGAGGGCGTGGCGCCAATAACATGCCAGCCGCCGGGCGATGCGTTGGGGTAGATCATGGTCTGCCGATTGGCAATGGCGACCGAGCCGGCGGGCAGAGACGTGCGCGGCGTGGCGCGTCGACCAATGGCCAGTTGCTTGTCGTGTACGCCGATATAGGGCGCACCGGGGGCAAAACCCAGCATGAAAACATAGGCCGGTTCGTGGCTGTGCAAGCGTATGACGTCGGCGGGGCTTAATTGGCAATGTGCGGCCACTTCGGCAAGATCGGGGCCGAATTCCCCGCCGTAACAGACGGGAATTGTTATTTGCCGTCCTACGGACGGGGCCTGCTTTGCATTGAGCGATGCATCCAGCACCTTTTCTATCTTGCCGACCAAGTGCTGGAAAAGCGTGTCGGCGCCCAGAAGGCGTGGCTGGTAATGCAGGGCAACCGAGTTGAGGGTGGGAACAATATCGTCAATGCCGGGTATGGCTGCAAGCCGTAAGGCAGCGGCTGCCGCCGCGCAGCGCCGTCCGACCGCCACGTCGATCTGGTCGCTAAGCACCAGCAGGATGCAGCGGTCGCCCTGAGGGATGATGTCCCAGCGCAGCGGCGCGGTGTCGGTCATGAATGAAATCGGCTGCGCGCGCCGTTTTTACTTGGCAAACAGCGATTCGATATTTTTGAAGGATTTGAACTCAAGCGCGTTGCCCGAAGGGTCAAGGAAGAACATGGTGGCCTGTTCGCCGACTTCGCCCTTGAAGCGCACATAAGGTTCGATAACGAATTTGGTGCCGGCCTTGCGCAGCTTGTCGGCCAGACTTTCCCATGCGCCCATTTCCAGCACGGCGCCAAAGTGGCGCACCGGCACATTATGCGCGTCTACGCTGCTGGTTCCGGTGCTGCCGCACTCTTCGGGGGCCAGGTGGGTGACGATTTGGTGACCATAGAAGTCGAAGTCTATCCACTGATCGGATGACCGGCCTTCAGGACAGCCCAGCAGTTCGCCATAGAAGTTGCGTGCTTCGGCCAGGTCGCGTACCGGGAAGGCCAGGTGAAAGGGAGGGAGCGTATTTTGCGTGGACATCAGGGGGACTCCGTAGTCGGTTCTGCTTTGCCGTCTTTGGCGCTGCGAATCCCCATTTTATAGATATTTGGACTATTGTCACGACCCTGTGGATAGGGCGTTTTGCCGCTGCCTGCATCAGTCCGGTGTGCTGACCCGCGCGGGTGGGAAAATCACCGAAAATAGGCTGCCGGCGCCGAACCGGCTGTGTATGGTCAGTTCGGCATTGTGCCGCATGGCCACGTGCTTGGTAATGGCCAGGCCCAGGCCGGTGCCGCCGGTCGCACGCGAGCGGCCTCGGTCGACGCGGTAGAAGCGCTCGGTCAGACGGGGGATGTCTTGCGAGGCAATGCCTATGCCGGTGTCCTGCACGGAATAGCAAGCGTGGCCGCCTTCGCTTTTATACCAACTGACGGTAATCGTGCCGTCTTTGGGCGTGTAGCGTATGGCATTGGTCAGCAGGTTGGATACGGCCGATGCCAGCTCGGTCTCGATGCCGGTGATGTATAAGTCTTCAGCGACATTCTCAACGAAGACATGCTGGTCGTTGGACAGTATGCGGCCTTGCTGCAAGGCGGTATGAATTAAAGCGCCCATGCGTACGGGCTCGCCTTCCACGTGCGGCGACGACTCCAGCGTGGATAAGGTCAGCAGGTCGGCCACTATCGCCTGCATGCGCTGAGCCTGCTCCAGCATAAGGGCCTGGTAGCGCACGCGCTGCTCGGCCGTCAGGGACCCCTCGGGCATATCGCGCAGCGTTTCCAGAAAGCCGGACAGCACGGTCAGCGGCGTGCGCAGTTCATGCGACACATTGGCCACGAAATCTTTGCGTGTGGTCTCCAGCTTTTCGACCTGAGTCACATCGCGGGTCACAACCAGAAACTGATCCAACCCATAGCGCGTAAGCTGCACGAGCAGCGTCTTTTCCTGGCCCACCTTATCCATATGCAGCAGTATGGGACCCGGCCAGGACGCCTGGCGGGCATATCGGGCAAACTCCGGCGCGCGCAAGATATTGAAAATGCTGTGCCCTCGGTCGGCTTGCAGGCTCAGGCCGATATGCTCGCTGGCCGTCTGATTGCACCAGGTCAGCAACATCGCGGCGTCCAGCGTAATGGCGCCGTCGGGCAGCGCTTCGGCCGCCAGCATGATGCCGTCCACATGCTGATTCAGTTCGGTCAGATCTTGTTTGTCTTTGCGCAACTGGCGATAGATGGGAGCCAGTATTTCGTCCCACGGCCCGACCGACGGCGGTGGCGGAGCCTCGATGTCTTTGACCCAGTGCGCAATGCGCGAAAGCTGCAGGCCGCTGACCAATATCATGATGACCAGACCCAGCGCGAATATGCCCCAGCCTATATTCGACCCGAACCACGAAGCGCAAATCCAGCCCAGCGCCGCCCACAAGCCGATTGAAATGATGGTTTTGATCATGTTGACAATGTTTCAGAGCCGTGGGGCCGAGTCACTTTCAAAAAGGCGCTTATGAGAGCTTAGGGAGCTGACTGGTGAATCGGTACCCCGCGCCGCGTACGGTTTCAATATGGTTTTCAAGTCCGCTGGGTTCAAGGGCCTTGCGCA
>DATCYE010000062.1:0-1671 GCA_036570485.1 Pusillimonas sp.
CCTACTGGCCAAGCGGGGCGCGCCGCGCGTCAAGCTGCATTAAAGGGTGGGTCTCCGCAGGCCTGGCGGCTTTCCTTTTGGCGCTCGCAGGCCCTAGAATAGAATCTTCTCCGCCAAGCCGGCGGAGCCGCTATGGATTTCCCCATGACCTTTCATGCCCAGATGGCATCGCCCCTGGGACGGATTCTGCTCTGCTCCGACGGCGCCCATTTGACCGGCCTGTATTTCGTCGGACAGAAAGACTGTCCCGCCTTGCAAAGCCTGCCGCAACCCTTGCCCAAAGCCGCCGATCCCACGGCTGGCATGATGGCCGGTGCGCCCATCAAGAACATCCGGGTACGCCAGCCGCAAACCGAACTCGACCTGTTCGGCGTCGACAGTGCTACGGCACCTATGCAGGCAAGCCATGCGCTTGGCAACAGTAACGAAACAGGGCGCGCCACCGACACAACGCTGGGCCCGTTCTCGCTCATGCAAGACGCCACGCCCACGGCCGCCACCGCCGTCTTCAAACAGACTCATGACGAACTTGGCGAGTATTTCGCCGGCGAGCGCCGGACGTTTACCGTACCCTTGCGCCTGGAGGGCACGCCTTTTCAACAAAAGGTCTGGGAAGCCCTGCTGACCATACCTTACGGCGAATACGTTTCCTACGGCGATGTCGCGCTGGAAGCCGGTTTAACGGCAGGCCATGGGCGGCCGGTGGGAACGGCAGTGGGACGCAACCCCATCACCATTATCGTTCCCTGCCATCGCGTGTTGTCCAGCGCGGGCAAGCTCAATGGCTATACCGGCGGCCTTGAACGCAAATTCGCTTTGCTGGAGCTGGAAGGTTTAATACTGGGCTAGTTTTTATTACGCGTATCGTGTTTCATGACACGCTCTTTTTCACGTTCCCAGTCTTTGTCGCGCGCCGTATCGCGCTTATCGTGCAGCTTTTTACCTCGGCCAAGGCCGAAATCCAGCTTGATGCGGCCGTTCTTGTAGTGCAGGTTAAGGGGCACCAGGGTGTAGCCGCGCTGCTCCACTTTGCCGATCAGTTTGCTGATTTCCTCGGCTTTCAGAAGCAGCTTGCGTGTGCGCGTGGCATTGGGGTGTATGTGGGTGGAAGCGGTTGGCAGCGGGCTGATGTGCATCCCGATGATCCAAATTTCGCCATCGCGTACGATAACGTAGCTTTCTTTCAACTGCACATGCCCGGCCCGTATGGCTTTGACTTCCCAGCCTTCAAGGACGAGGCCCGCTTCGTAGCGGTCTTCAATGAAGTAATCGTGCGTTGCTTTGCGGTTATCGACAATGCTCATGAATCAATGTTGTAGTTGTAGACTGTAAAATCAATACATTCTATCCATTAACTACCTTCGATGCATAAAGTACAACGATCTGTTCTAGTCTCGCATAGCCGCGCTCAAATGTTCGACCTTGTTGCCGACGTGGCCAGTTACCCCGATTTCATGCCGTGGTGCGGCGGAGCCATCGTGCACAAGCACGACGAACACGGAATGGAAGCGTCCATAACCATCAGCATCGCGGGCATCAAGCAAACCTTCACCACCAGAAACGAGCACGACTATCCGAACTTGATCAAATTTCATCTGGTCGACGGCCCGTTTTCAGAGCTGACCGGCAAATGGGAATTCATTGAACTGGCAGCCGATGCCTGCAAAGTGG
>DATCYE010000063.1:0-9693 GCA_036570485.1 Pusillimonas sp.
GAGCGCGTTACACCTTATCTGGGCAAGCTGGCCAAATGGGTCGAGACACTGAAGCGCCCGAAGCGCTCGCTCATCGTCGACGTACCCGTCGAGCTGGACAACGGCACCATCGCCCACTTCGAAGGCTACCGGGTGCAACACAACACAACACGGGGCCCCGGCAAGGGCGGCGTCCGCTTCCACCAAGACGTCACCCTGTCCGAAGTCATGGCGCTGGCCGCCTGGATGTCCGTCAAAACCGCCGCCGTAAACCTGCCTTTTGGCGGAGCCAAGGGAGGCATACGCATCGACCCCCGCAACTACTCCCGTGGGGAACTCGAGCGCATCACACGCCGCTACACCAGCGAGATCGGCGTAATCATCGGACCCAACAAAGACATACCCGCGCCCGATGTAAACACCAACGCGCAAACCATGGCCTGGATGATGGACACCTACTCCATGAACGAAGGCGCCACCACCACCGGCGTAGTAACCGGCAAGCCTGTCTCGCTGGGTGGCAGCCTGGGCCGTGTCGAAGCAACCGGCCGGGGTGTCTATGTGGTGGGTTGCGAAGCTGCGCGCGATGCCGGTGTTCCCATCGAAGGCGCCCGGGTAGTCATACAGGGCTTCGGCAACGTGGGCGGCACAGCCGCCCGGCTGTTTTACGAAGCCGGGGCCAAGGTTATCGCCATTCAAGACCATACAGGCTGCCTGCACAATGCCAATGGTCTGAACGTGCTGGCGCTGCTTAAGCACTCGGAAGAGCATGGCGGCATTGCCGGTGCGCCCGAAGCCGAGAACCTGACCTCCGCCGAGTTCTGGGCGCTTGAAACCGAGCTTCTGATTCCGGCTGCTCTGGAAGGGCAACTGAACGAACACAATGCCAATTCCATACGCGCCAAGATCGTCATCGAGGGCGCCAACGGGCCCACCACACCCGAGGCCGACGATATCCTGACATCGAATGGCACGCTGATCGTCCCCGACGTACTGGCCAACGCAGGCGGGGTCACGGTCAGCTACTTCGAATGGGTGCAGGACTTCTCCAGCTTCTACTGGACCGAGCCCGAAATCAATCATCGCCTGGAAGCCATGATGCGCGCCGCCTACTCGTCGGTATCGGCTGTAGCCAAAGAGCACCAGGTGAGCCAGCGCACAGCGGCCTTCATTACCGCCTGCACCCGCATACTGGAATCACGCGAAGTGCGCGGGCTTTACCCCTGATCGGACAGCAGCACCGCAACAGGCAAGCCGGACAATACGTCGGCCAGCTTCAGGGTGCCGTCGGCGCTAACGCCGACGATCACGTCCGCCAAGCCGTCATGCAATGCCGCGCCCAGATACCGGCGCGGCAGCACCAAGCCGGTATCTTCCCAAAAGTCCGGCGCCAGCTTGGGCGCCCCATCGCCAGACGTCGTATCGATTCCGCTCGCGAGCAGGCGCGGGGCCACCACGATCACATGGCAATCTTCGTGGCAAAGCAGGAAGGCCAGCACATGGGCGCTGCGAGCACCCTGAACCGGCAGGACAATATATTTGCCCGACAGAAAAACCTGCGGAAAGCGGCGCCGAATATCAAGCAGGCGCGACAACACAGCTTGCTTGATACGGCCCGATTTCCAGTCTGCCAGCAGCGCAGTGACATCCGGCTCGTCACTCTTGAGCGATTGCAAGGCCTCGTGCCGACACGCATAGTCGATGGCGCGGCGATTGTCGGGGTCCACCAGACTGAAGTCCCAGAACTCAGTCCCCTGATAAAGGTCCGGCACGCCTGGCGACATTAACCGCAATACCATCTGCGACAGGCTATTGACCGCAGACGCCGGTGCCAAGCGCCCGGCAAAAGCCGCAATATTGCACAGCAAAGCGTGTCGCGCAGCACCTGGCAGCAGGCTGTCAAGAAATGCCGTCGCGGCCTTTTCATGCACCAGGTTAGGCTGAACCCAGTTGGAGTCCAGCTTGGCCTCGCGCATTGCCTTGATTTGCCATTTCTCCACGCGTTGAAGATAGCCGCCCACGCCCGCCTCATCACCGACATCCAGGTCCGGGGGCCAGGCTCCGACCAGGGTCTGCAACAACATATAGCGTTGCGCCCTGCCCGTCCCCGAGTCCGGCACGCAAGCGGCTCCCGGCCAGCGTAGCCAGCGACGGCAGACGGTTGCCCATTCATCCGGGATCTCGCTGATGACCGCGAGCCGAGCCCGGACATCCTCTCCCCGTTTGTGATCATGCGTAGCCGTGGCCAGCATGGAATGCCTGGCATGATCCGCCCGCCAGGCATTCCGCTGATGGAAGACTTCGGGCGATATGGCAAACACATCGGGTCCGGATCCGACTTCGTTGCGCGAAATCAGACGCCCATAGCGATAAAAAACGGTGTCCTCTAGAGATTTGGCTGCAAGCGGCGGCGTCAGTTGCTGAAAGCGCCTGACGGCTTCGCGCTGCAAGGCATGCAAGGACACACCCGGTACCGGATCGTCCATCGACAAAGGCGCGGCACCCAGGCAATCGTTCAGCCACTCCAGCAGTCGGCAGTCATACTCGCTGAACCCCAAGCGCTGCCTTAACTGCTCGACGACAGCGTTAAACAGGCACGCATCAGCTTGGCTCCGACCGTTTTCGCCGACATAGCTGCGATATACGGGAAAGGCCAGCAACAGTTCGTCCAGCATGCGGCCCAAGGCCTCAGCGCTCCAATCCCTCGATTCCACGCTGGCGTGTGCCAGGCTGGACAACACTCGCAGCAGGCTTTTGCGTTCCGCCACAAAATGCCGCTGCAACATCAGGCTGCGTGCATCCCTGACATACTCCTGCACCGAACGCTCGTCTCCAACGATGTCATTCCATTCCCGCGTAAGCGCCGCCTGCGCTTGAGCATCGTGCAGCACGGCGCCGACCTGGTTCATGAAGTCATAGCCGCTGGTGCCATCCACCTGCCAATCGTGGGCAAGAACCTCATCTTCCGCAAGAATTTTTTCTACAATCAGCCAGGCCGGGTCGCCCGCCAGAACGGCAGGTCGACCCGGACTGCGGGCTTCAAGTTCAGCGCGCAAGCGCTGGCAATAATCCAGGGGCCTGGCCAGACCATCGACATGGTCGATGCGAAGACCGTCTATCAGGCCCTCGGCGTACAGTCGCAACGGCAGTGCGTGGACTGCGTCAAAGACTGCCGGCTGCTCCACACACACACCTATCAGATCGCCGATTTCGAAGAACCGGCGCCAATTGATGCAGTCAGCCGCGCAGCGCCACCAAGCAAGACGGTAGTGCTGGCGCTCCAGCAAGGCATGCAAGCGCTGGCGTCCATCGGCATGCCTGGCGTCGTAGTGCTTGCGTGCCACTGACGCATCCATGCCCGCAAGCCGCAACGTATCGGCCGCAATGGGATAGCGCATGCCACAGGCCTCTATCTCTGCATTCTGCCCTTGCTGATCGAAGACCAGCTCGATATCGCCCTTGCTCAGACAACTTGCATAAGGTTCGGGCAAAAACGGCGCCAGCACCTTGCCGCGCAATGCCGGATCGATCGGCTGCCAGTCGATATCGAACCATTGGGCATAGGGGCTGGCGGCGCCTTGTCGCAAGACATCCCACCACCATGCATTGCCGGGATGCGTGGCCATGTGGTTGGGCACGATATCAAGAATCAGCCCCATGCCCTGCGCCCGCAAGGCATGCGCCAGCGATCTGAAGGCCGATTCACCGCCCAGCTCGGGATTGACCACCGTGTGGTCGATGACGTCGTAGCCATGGGTGGACCCTGGCCGAGCCCGTGTAATGGGGGAAAGATAAAAGTGGCTGACGCCCAACTTTGCGTAATAAGGTATTTGGGCTTGCGCATCGCGCAGCGTAAAGCCGGGGTGTAGTTGCAGGCGGACGGTAGCGCGCGGAATGCTCATGCGGCACTCCTGGCCCTGCATATCGCGGCAACAGCACACTCTACGCCGGCATCGCTGAAAATCTGCTCTACGTCCATCGGCAACGCCTGCATCCAATTTGGATGTGCGGTCTGGCCGATAGGGCTGGTCCCCGGTAGATTGGGTTGCTCTTGCATGCCCAATAAATCTTCCAGAGAAACGACGATCAAAGGGCTGGGCGCACTGGCGACAAAACCCAGGATGGCATCGCGCGGAACCTCGGTAGGCGGATTAGCCGGTGCACCGGACAAGCAGCCCGCCGCGTGCATGGCGTTCCATAAAGCCTTCTTCTCACTCTCGCGCTGTTGAACAGCCTGAAGGCGTTGCCCGCCTTCCGAAAAACGCCCCAGACGCTCGCGCCAATACAAGTCGCGCCCGCCCCACCAACCAGCTATCGTGGGCAGGTCATGAGTCGTAGGCATGGCCATGCTCCAGGACGGCCACTGCGATGGCGCTGTAAACGATGCGGCCGATCCGGCCGCATCGGCCTGTACACCGCGCTGGAACCATAGCACGCTCATGCCCAGCATGCCCTTCTCCTGCAAGCCCTGATTAAAGCCGTCCGGCACCGTACCCAGATTTTCACCGACAACGATGGCCTGGTGGCGCCACGCCTCCAATGCCAGCAAGCCCAGCATGTCGCGCAATGGATAACGCAAGTATGCGCCGTTGATCGGAGACTCTCCCTGCACGACAAGCCACATCCGCGCCAGGCCGAGTATATGGTCGACACGCACGCCGCCGGCATAGCGGAATGCCGCTCGCAAGGTTTCGATAAACGCGGCATAGTTGGTTTCCTGCAGCGCACGCGGCGACATCGCGGTCAGGCCCCAGTCCTGACCCAAAGCCTGGTACAGGTCAGGTGGCGCGCCGACCGACACACCCGCCAGAATGTCATTCTGGCGACTCCAGGCATGGCTGCCACGTGGGTCAGTGCCGATGGCAAGGTCGGTAATCAAGCCTATGGGCATGCCGGCAGCGCGAGCATTGCCTTGCACATCCTGCATCGCCTTGTGCGCCAGCCACTGTAGAAACACATGAAAATCAATCTCTTTTTCATGCATAGCGGCGTAGGTCCTGAGCGCCGGGCTGGAGGGGTCGCGCAAGTCGGCAGGCCAGCCCTGCCAGCCGCTTTCAGGACCAAACTTGAAAGCCGGATCGCCATCCAAAGCTTCAAACCGGGCGTGACTTTCCAGCGCCTCGCCGCCCTGTTGGGTGAAATCGTCCAACTCCTGGAAAAGCCGCTTGCTGCCACGACGGCAAAAGTTTTCATGCATGCGCCGCAACAGTTGCAAACGCGGCGGCAATACCCGCAGCCAATCGATGGGGTCCGGCCCCGGGTTCATAATATGGCCGTCTCGTGTTCCGCTTGCGTCCAGCGCGGCAAGGAAAGCCTCTTTTCCCAGAACGCGGGCCGGATCGATATAGGCGGTATTCAAGAACAAGCGGCTGGATGGAGAATAAGGGCTGCAGCGTTGCGGGGCGGCGCTGAACATGGCATGGACCGGACTGATGGCCAACGCTGCAGCGCCTTGCTTTCCTGCCTGCTCGACCAAACGGGCCAGTCGCGAGTAATGTCCGGCATCCTGCCCGCGCAAACTATAAACCTGGGCAGCCACGCCCCAGGGGCGAACCGGCGGCCGCCCAGTCATGGCCTCGACAGAAGGACAACGGCGCGGGTACACCGCCACCACCAGGCTGGAATTGCCGATAAGCAAATTGTGGTAACCGTGACGGTCTATCGGCGCGATACGCACCAGGCCGTCTCCAACGTGAACGGCCAAGCCGCTACGCTGTCCACCGCCTTCCAGCGTCAACCGATAGGCCAGAGCTCCCGTCTGCGTGAAGACCGGCGCCTCGTCCACTTGAACGATTACCATGCGCCGGCTCGTTTGCCGTGCGCGGCTCGCCAGGCTACGCCGGCTCTGAACTATCTGCGCCGGACTGCCGCAAGGCAGTTCCAATGCTTCCAGCACGCGCCGCAAGATTTCGTAATCCACCTGATGCCTGACGCCGAACGCATCCGTCCACTGGGCATCCACCCCCGCCTCGCGGGCAAGTGCGAGTAGCGCTTCATCGATTCCAATGCGTGCGCTCATGCCGTCACTCCATCATCGGCAATCGTCTCGCTGCCTGCTGGAGGCTCCAGCGTTGCAAGCGTGCTGCAGGCCGCCAGACGGCCTTCATGAAAGGCTGCTTCGGCATGCCCGCCCACGGCAAAAATAAGCCGCTGGTCCGTCGACGCGTCTGTATTCAGCACCAGCTCGTGCGCCGACAGATTGCAGTAAATCCGTAACACGTTGCCATTGCCCAGCCTCCAGCTGGCCAACAGGGCGCACGGCCCGACCACCTGGGCCGGCAGGCTCGCGGCGCCATCAATATGCGTACTGATGAACTGCCGACGCACAGCCAGCAGCGTCCGGTAGATTTCGCGCCAACGCTTTCCCTGCAAGTCTTGTACTTTCGAGAAGACCTTGGACTGCTCCCAAGTCTGCAAGTCGTTAGGATCGGGTATGGCATTCCTGGCGTCTTGAGATGAGAACGCGGGAAAAGCGGCGAACTCATTGCGCCTGCCCTCGCGGACGGCCTTGGCCAGGTCCGGATCCTTGAAGCTGGTGAAATACAAAAAGGGCGCCGTAGACCCGTACTCTTCGCCCATGAAAATCAAGGGAATATGCGGCGTCAGCAGCTGTAGCGCAGTGGCGGCTTGCAGTGCCTCGGGCTGCTGTGCGCAGAGCGTCAGCAAGCGTTCGCCGAAAGCCCGATTTCCCACCTGATCGTGATTCTGCAAAAAGAACACGAAGGCCGACGGCGGCAAATCGGTGCTGGGCTCGCCCCGAGGCCGACCATCGCGCCATGCACTGGGCTGACCCTGATACAAAAAGCCTTCTGTCAGACACCGACCCAGCTCGCGGGCTGAGTCGCCGCCATAGGCCGAGTAATACCCCTGGCTTTCTCCGGTAAGCATGCGATGCAACACGTGATGCGCATCATCGTTCCACTGCGCATCGAAGCCTTCTTTCAGCAAGCTCGCCGCATTGTCGTCATTTTCCAGAACCAAATGTATGTGACGCTTCGGGTCCAGACGGCTACGCACAAAGCTTGCCATCTCGGGCAGCCAGTCACGATCGGAAATGGCATGAACCGCATCCAGACGCAAGCCGTCAAAACGATACTCCCGCAACCAGTACAGAGCATTCTCGGCAAAAAAGGTGCGCACCTGCGGCTTGCGAAAGTCAATGGCCGCCCCCCACGGAGTGGCCCGATCACTGCGAAAAAATTCCGGCGCATAGCCAGGCAGGTAATTGCCCTCCGGTCCAAAATGGTTATAGACCACATCCAGAAAAACCTGCATGCCCATGCCATGCGCCGTGTCTATAAGCAGCCGTAAATCGTCCGGACTGCCATAGGCGCAATCGGGGGCATAGGGCAAAACGCCGTCGTAGCCCCAATTGCGTCGCCCAGAAAATTCGGCGATAGGCATAAGCTCGATTGCCGTAATGCCCAACTCGGACAAATCGGCCAGCCGTTCTTGCACGCCGCGAAAGCCGCCCGCCAATCCGACATGGATTTCATACAGCACGGTCTGACTCCAGGGCAGGCCGCGCCAATTTTCATTACGCCATGGATAAACGTCTACATCCGTGACAATGCTGGCATCGTGAATATCGCCGTCCTGTAAACGCGAGGCCGGATCGGGCACGCACAAGGCTCCGTCCATGCGATATCGGTATCGCGCTCCCGGCGCGCAGGCACAGGTAAGCTCATGAAAGCCTTGCTCGCACGCCGTCATGGGAATCGGCGCCTGACCGCTGAACTCCAGACAGACCTGCTTGACGTTCGGCGCCCATACCCGGAAGCGCATCATTCCTGGCCCGACGCATACAGCGCCGAAGGTGTAGTCGTAATTGCCCTTGTCGGAATACTTGACCCTAGACATGCTGGCTGTCCGCTTGAACCGTGGCCAACAACAGCACCAGGCCGTGGGCGCAAACCGTCAGACTGCTTGCACGCAAGGGACCGGGCACAGCGGCGGGGTCGGCTGAATCAAGTTCGCATGTCCAGGCCACCTCTTGCTTGGGCAACTGGAACTCAATGTCATCGTGCCCCCCATTGAGCAACAAAAAAGAAAGATCGATTTCTTCGTCGACAAGCCAGGCTCTGCGCAGGCCCAGCACACGCCCCTCGAAATAGTCCCAGGCCTCTTTACTCATCGGCTTGGCATCCATATCGAACCAAGCCACCCGAGCCAGGCCCGGCAGCAGTTCCTCGCTGCCATCCATAAAGCGCGCCATGCGCAGCGACGGATGCGAACGCCTTAACGTGGCCAGTTTGCCGACGAACTCAGTCAAGCCGTGCCCAGCGTCCGAGGCTGCCTGGCCCCAATCCAGCCATGAGGTTTCATTATCCTGGCAATAAGCATTGTTGTTGCCATGCTGGCTATGGCCGAACTCATCGCCCGCCAGCAGCATGGGCGTACCGTTTGAAAAAAACACGGTGGCCAGCATGGAGCGCAAAACCCGATCACGCAAGGCCAGCACCTGGCGGCTTTCAGAAGCCCCTTCTTCGCCCCAGTTGTGACTGAAGTTCTCGTTGCGCCCATCGGCGTTCTCGTCGCCGTTGGCTTCGTTGTGCTTGTCGTTATAACTGACCACATCACGCGCGGTGAAGCCGTCGTGCGAGGCCAGGAAGTTCACACTGGCCCAGGGTCGGCGATGGCGCCGGTCGAAAATTTCGGGCGACGCCACCAACCATCCAGCCAGGGCGCCGCGCAGGCCGGCCTCACCCGCCCAAAAGCGTCGAATGCCATCCCTGAATTTATCGTTCCACTCGGCAAAACCGGGCGGATGATTACCCAGCTGATAGCCGTCGGGCCCCGTATCCCAGGGCTCGGATATCAACTTCAGGCGCGACAAAACCGGATCCTGACCTATGGCATCAAAAAAGCCCGAGCCCTGATCGTACCCATCCCCTTCACGCCCCAGCGTCACGCCCAGATCGAAACGAAAACCATCGATACGATAACTTTGCGTCCAGTAACGCAACGAGTCCATCACCATTTGCAGCACCCTTGGATGGGATAGGTTGACGGTATTGCCGCAGCCGGTGTCATTGATGTAGTAGCGCTCTTCGCCCGGTATCAAGCGGTAGTAGCTGGCGTTGTCCAGCCCGCGCCAGGACAGCGTGGGTCCCAGTTCGTTGCCTTCCGCAGTATGGTTGTAGACCACGTCCAGGATTACTTCTATTCCGGCGCTTTGCAGACGGCGGATCGCCATGCGCAGATCGTTGGTCTTGCCGTGAGGAAGATAGGCCGGCTCGGGCGCGAAGAAAGCCAGCGTGTTATAGCCCCAGTAGTTGCGCAAGCCGCGCTGCATCAGAAAGTGATCCTGCAGGAAGGCGTGAACAGGCATCAGCTCTATGGCCGTTACCCCAAGCTTGTGCAGGTGATCAATGAAACGCGGATTGGCCAGCGCTTCGGCACTGCCACGCAGCTCGCGCCGCAAGTCGTCGCGGCACATGGAAACCCCGCGCACGTGGGCTTCGTAGATGACAGTTTCCGCCCAGGCAGTGCAGGCCCGGCTTTGCGTACCCCAATTAAAGCTTTCGCCTGTCACCACGCATTTGGGCACCAAGCCGACGGTATCGCGTCTATCCTGGCTAAGATCGGCCTTGGGGTGCCGCACGCGGTAACCGAACAAGGCGTCCGACCAACGCAGCGGCCCCTCCAGCTTGCGCGCATAAGGGTCGATCAACAGCTTTTGCGGATTGAAGCGATGCCCTCGTTTCGGATCGT
>DATCYE010000064.1:0-8103 GCA_036570485.1 Pusillimonas sp.
CATGGCCAGCATGGCGGTGGCCATGGTGATGTTCCACTCGGTGACGCTGTCGCCCCCGCTGATCATGCGCTTGATGCCGATGACCACGGGATACATGTTTTCCTGCGTGGTGATCAGCAGCGGCCACAGGTACTGGTTCCAGCCATAGATGAACTGGATCACGAACAGAGCGGCAATGCTGGTGCGCGATAAAGGCAGCAGCACGTCCTTGAAGAAGCGCATGGGGCCGGCGCCGTCTATGCGGGCCGCCTCGATCAGTTCGTCGGGTACCGTCAGGAAAAACTGGCGGAACAGGAAAGTGGCTGTCGCCGAGGCGATCAGCGGCAGGGTCAGGCCGGCAAAGCTGTTCAGCATGCCCAGGTCGGCGACCACTTTATAAGTGGGTGCGATGCGCACCTCGACCGGCAGCATCAGCGTCACGAAGATCATCCAGAAAAAGAACATCCGGAAGCGGAATCGAAAATACACCACGGCGAAGGCCGACAGCATGGAGATCACGATCTTGCCTATGGCAATGACCAGCGCCATTACAGTGCTGACCCACATCATGCGCGCCACGGCGGGGGTATTGGCCGCTTCACCGATCAGGACCGTGCGGTAGTTTTCCAGAAAATGGCTGCCCGGCAGCAGCGACATGGGTGCTTGCGCGACTTCCTGCGCCGTCTGGGTAGAGGCGATGAAGGTTACGTACAAGGGGAAGGCAATAATGGCCACCCCCAGTATCAGCACAAGGTGGGTAACGATATCGAGAATTGGGCGGCGTTCTATCATGGTTGGCTCTACTTGCTGGCAGGCGTCGGCCGACGCGTCAGTAATTCACCTTGCGGTCGATGTAGCGGAACTGCACCACAGTGAGCAGTACGACGATGGCCATAAGTATGACCGACTGGGCGGCCGACGAACCGATGTCCAGGCCCTTGAAACCGGCGTTATATACCTTGTAGACCAGAATGGATGTGCTGGAGCCCGGGCCGCCCTGCGTCATGATGTCGATAATGGCAAAGGTATCGAAAAAGGCATAGATCACATTGATGACCAGCAGGAAAAATGTGGTGGGCGAAAGCAGGGGGAACACGATAGTCCAGAAACGGCGTGCAGGGCCGGCGCCGTCGATGGCGGCTGCCTCGATCAATGAGCGCGGAATGGATTGCAGGCCGGCCAGAAAAAACAGGAAGTTGTAGGAAATCTGTTTCCAGACCGAGGCCAACACAACCAGTATCATGGCATCGTTGCCATCCAGCCTGGGGTTCCAGCCTATGCCCGCATTGCTCAGGAAAACGGCCAGTATGCCCACCGAGGGCGAAAACAGGAACAGCCAAAGAACCCCGGCCACGGCGGTTGCCACGGCATAGGGCCAGATAAGCAGGGTCTTGTATACGCCGGCGGCCTTGACCACACGATCGGCCATGACGGCCAGCAGCAGCGAAATACTAAGCCCCAGCACAGCAACCAGCACCGAAAAAAGCGCAGTCACCTTGAGGGATTCGGTGTAGTCCGAATTGGAGAACAGCTCGGCGAAGTTGTCCAGTCCGACGAATTGGGACGATAGGCCGAAAGGATCTTCAAGTCGGAAAGACTGCCACATGGCCTGCCCGGCAGGCAGAAAGAAGAAAATAACGGTGATAGCCAACTGCGGCGCAAGCAACAGATAAGGTAGGGTTTTATGGCTGAAGACGACGCGTTTTTCCATGTGGAAGCAGGTCAAAAAAAGGCGTTATTGTTGCAATAGCAAAAAAACCGTGAGAGATAGCCGGAATACTGGCTGCTCTCACGGCTGCGATTTTAATCGACAGACTTACTTGACGCTTTTCTCGAAACGTACAAGCAGTTCGTTGCCGCGCTTGACCATGTTGTCGAGCCCGGCTTCAGGGGTAACCTTGCCGGAGAAAATCTGCTCCATTTCTGCATCTTCAATGTCGCGAATCTGCGGCAGGTAGCCCAGGCGAATACCGCGCGAGTTTTCCGTCGTGGTGGCATCCAATTGCTTGACGGCGACCTCGGTACCGGGGTTTTTGTCGTAGAAGCCCGATTTTTTCGTCAGCTCGAAGCCGGCTTTGGTTACTGGCACATAGCCGGTTCCCTGGTGCCATTCAGCCGCCTTTTCGGGGCTGGAGAGGAATTTGAAGAACTTGGTCACGCCTTTGTAGACTTCGGGGCTCTTCTTGGCAAACACCCACAACGAAGCGCCGCCGATAATGGTGTTTTGAGGCGCGCCCTTGACGTCGGCGTAGTAGGGCAGGGTCGATGTGCCGAACGCGAATTCGCCCGTCTTGATGATGTTGGCGCGGTTGCCGCTGGAACCGGTGAACATGCCGCATTTGCCAGAGGTGAACAGGGCGCCGGATGCATCGCCGCGACCGCCATAGGTGAAGGTGCCTTCCTTGGACATATTCGCCAGGAAAGTCATGTGGCGCACGAACAGGGGTTTGTTGATTTCAAGACGCGCATCCAGCCCGCCGAAGCCATTGTCTTTGGATGCGTAGGGCGTGTTATGCCAGGCGCCGAAGGTTTCCAGCTGGACCCAGGAAGGCCACGAGGTGGTGTAGCCGCATTCCATACCGGCGGCGCGCAGCTTCTTGCCCGCCTCGGCAACTTCCTTCCAGGTTTTTGGTGGCTTCTCGGCGTCGAGTCCGGCCTTCTTGAAGGCATCTTTGTTGTAGTAGAAAACAGGCGTCGAACTGTTGAACGGCATGGACACCAGTTTGCCGTCGGACGAGGAATAGTAGCTTGCCACCGCGCCAAGAAAGTCGGCCGGATTGATGGGGTCGCCGGCTTTTTCGGACATTTCCTGTACGGGCTGGATGGCGCCCTTGGCGTACATCATGGTGGCGGTGCCTACTTCGAACACCTGCAGTATGTCGGGCGCATTGCCGGCGCGAAAGGCTGCAATGCCGGCATTCATGGACTCGCCGTATGTACCCTTGTAGATGGCATGTATTACGTAATCGGACTGGCTTTTATTGAATTCATCGACCAGGCCGTTAACGCGTTCGCCCAGGGCGCCCTGCATGGAGTGCCAAAAGTTGATGTCGGTGGCGGCATGAGCCGAGCCCATGCCGGCGATCACGCCCGCAAGGGACAACGCAAAAAGTTTTGCTCGCATAAGATGTTCTCCTGAAAAACCTTGTTTCGCCCGAGTGGCGTAATGAAGTTCGCCGATAAGCTTATGACGTGTTTATGACGTTGGCGTGACTGTAACGATAATACGCAGGGAAGGTCAATGTAAATAATGCCCGCGTCCATTCATGAAAACCGTACAATTGCGCCCTATGACTCAAGAACTCACGATTGCCTTTATTGGCGGCGGCAATATGGCCACCGCCCTGGCGGCCGGCCTGATCGGCAAGCGCTGCGGCGCACACGATGTTCACGTTATTGATGTGAACGAGTCCGTGCTGGAACGGTGGGCGCAGCAGGGCGTGACGGTCGCCTCGTCGCCCGACGCGACGCTGGCCGCACGGCGGGTATGGATACTAGCCGTCAAGCCCCAGTATCTGAAAGCGGCTGTCGAAAGCTGCCGCCCATTTCTGCAAGACGACACGCTGGTTATCAGCATTGCCGCAGGAATTTCCGCCGCCACCATAAGCCAATGGCTGGGCAGCGACGAGCACCCCTGGACCCGCCTGGTGCGCTGCATGCCCAACACCCCGGCGCTTATCGGATCGGGCGCCAGCGGCCTGATGGCGCTAAGCGGCGTATCGCCAGACGACAAGACCGTAGCGCAGCAGCTCATGCG
Organism: Pusillimonas sp.; assembly: GCA_036570485.1. Classification (GTDB taxonomy): domain Bacteria; phylum Pseudomonadota; class Gammaproteobacteria; order Burkholderiales; family Burkholderiaceae_B. The sequence continues at coordinate 3,737 of DATCYE010000064.1, forward strand.
CGCCGTGGGCGAAGTGGTCTGGGTAGAAAACGATAGGCAGATCGATGCGGTCACCGCCTTGTCCGGCAGCGGTCCAGCCTATGTGTTCCTGTTTCTTGAGTCCCTGATACAAGGAGGTATAGAGCAGGGGCTTAGCGACGATCAGGCGCGTACTCTGGCGCTGGCCACCTTGACCGGCGCAACGCAGTTGGCTGCCCTGTCGCACGAAAACCTGGCCACGCTGCGTGAGCGCGTGACGTCCAAGGGCGGCACCACCGCTGCTGCCCTTGATGTGCTGTATCGCGAAGAATTTCCGGGCACAATTCGTCAGGCCATGCAGGCAGCCCACGACCGCGCCGCACAATTGGCCGACGAGTTCGCCAAATAATAAAACGGCGGAATAGGGCCGTAAGCCTTAAATACGCCCTTTTCCAGCCTAAATAAAGCCAGCTCCGTAAGGGCTTATCCGTAGTGACATGCACTCAGCGAATCGTCAGAATACGCTAGCCGTTCCAGGCGGAAGCTAACAACATGGCTAGCCGTAACAAAAAAATGAATTCGTAACACGAGTTCATTTATACGGCAGGCCCAACAGGAGATTTGCAGGCATGAAGTTTCTAAAACGAGTATCCCCCTTGGTCGTGACGCTCAGCGCCATGGCCATCGCCGGCAGCGCATTGGCCGCCGATACCATCAAGATCGGCATTCCTCAGCCCATGACCGGACCGGCCACCCAGTACGGTGATCAAATCCAGGCCGGCGCACTGACTGCCATCGAAGCCATCAACGCGGCGGGCGGCGTCAAGGGCAAAAAGCTCGAGCCTCTGCTGATCGACGACGGCTGCGAACCCAAACAAGCGGTTCCCGCCGCTAACCGCGTCATCAATTCGGGCGCCAAATTCGCTGTTGCGCACGCATGCTCCGGCACCACAGTGCCGGCCGTGAACGTATACGAGCAAGAAGGCATTGTTGCCATCACCCCGGGGGCCACATCGCCGCTGGTCACCGACACCATCAAGCCTCATTATTTCTTCCGCACTATTGGGCGCGACGACCAGCAAGGGCCTTTCGCCGCCAATTACATCATCAAGCACCTCAAGCCTAAAACGGTCGCTATCCTGCACGACAAACAAACCTATGGTTCGGGCGTGGCCTCGCAAGTGCGCGACAACCTTACCAAGGGTGGCGCTGAAGTCGCTCTGTTCGAAGGCATCAACGTGGGCGACAGCGATTATTCCGCCGTCATCACCAAGCTCAAGGCGCTTAACCCCGACCTGATCTACTTCGGCGGCTACCACGCCGAACTGGGTCTGTTGTTGCGTCAAGCACGCGAGCAAGGTCTTAAAACCCAGTTCATGGGTCCCGAAGGCGTGGCGAACAAAGACCTCGTCGCCATCGCCGGTCCCGCTGTCGAAGGCCTGCTGGTTACGCTGCCCGCCGACTTCACCAAGCTGCCCGGCAACGAAAAAGTGCTTGAAAACTTCAAGAAAGCCAAGCGCAGCCCTGACGGCGCCTTTACCCTGACCGCTTACGCGGCCGTGCAAATCCTGGTCGACAGTATCAATGCCGTCGGCGAAGATCCCGCCAAAGTGGCCGACTACATGCACAGCCATACGTTCAATACTTCCATCGGCAAGGTCGAATACGACGCCAAGGGCGACCTGAAGGAATTTGAATTCGCCGTCTTCAAATGGGACAAGGCCGGCAATCTCGAACAGTTGAAACTCTAAGCTTGGTACTACATGCTCCAGCCTGCCAAGGGCTGGAGCATTTCTTTTCTTTCCCCGGTTGGTCGGCGGTAATCCGCCTGTCAACATTCCGGAATATCCGTTTTATGTCTGAACTCATACCCCAACTTACGCAACAGCTGTTCAACGGCTTGTCGCTGGGCGCCATTTATGCGCTTATCGCCATTGGCTACACCATGGTCTACGGCATTATCGGCATGATCAATTTCGCGCACGGCGAAATCTACATGATAGGTGCGTATGTCGGTCTGGTTACTTTGTCCGCGCTTGGCGTCAATAGCGGTTTACCGCTACCGGTAGTAATCCTGATCATGCTTATCGTTGCCGTACTGGTTACCGGGGTATATGGCTATGCCACCGAAAAAGTGGCCTATGCGCCGCTGCGTGGCGGCCCGCGTCTGGTGCCGCTGATTTCCGCCATTGGTATGTCAATTTTTCTACAGAACTGGGTGGCGATCGGCCAGGGAGCGCGCGACATGGCCGTCCCGGCGCTGGTAAGCGGTTCGGTTCAGTTTCAAATGGGGTCCGACTTCGTCGTCACCGCACCGTATTCGCGCATCATGATCATCGTCGTCACCGTCTTGCTCATGATTGCGCTTTCGCTGTTCATCAAGTATTCCCGCATCGGACGCGCCTCGCGCGCTTGCTCGCAAGACCTGCGCATGGCGAACCTGCTGGGCATCGACACCAATCGAATTATTTCCTTCACCTTCATCATCGGCGCCATGCTGGCCGCGGTCGGTGGGGTACTGATCGCGCTGGCCATAGGCAAGCTCAATCCTTTCATCGGCTTCATCGTCGGCATTAAGGCGTTCACCGCTGCGGTGCTGGGCGGTATCGGCAGCATTCCCGGCGCCATGCTCGGAGGCGTTCTTCTGGGTCTGGCGGAAACCTTTGCCGCTGCCTATATCTCGTCTCAGTACAAAGATATCGTCGCCTTCGGCTTGCTGGTCTTCATACTGCTGTTCCGACCGACCGGCCTGCTTGGTAAACCCGAAGTGGAAAAAGTGTAATGAGTAACAACATCAAGAATGCGCTGATCGCGGCCTTCATGGCCGGGGTCATTATTGCGCCTATCTTCGGTTTGCAGATTGTTCGCAGCGGTATGCAAACTCACCTTAAGCCTGAATGGAACATGATACTGGGCGGCATGGCCATCGTGTTCGTGTTTCAGATCATACGGCCCTTCCTGGGTCGCCTGTTCAAGCGCGGCAACAGTAAATCCCGCACAATGCCGGTGCTGACCGAACCCATGCGGCGCGGCCTGATTTTCCTGCTGATCGCCATTGCGCTGGTATGGCCGTTTTTCACCGGCAGGGCGCAGGTCGACATCGCGACCCTGGTGCTTATCTACGTCATGCTGGGCCTGGGCCTGAATATCGTCGTGGGCTTCGCGGGTCTGCTCGATCTTGGCTTCGTGGGCTTTTATGCTGTTGGCGCGTATACCTATGCCTTGCTCTATCACTGGGCGGGTTGGGGCTTCTGGGAAGCACTGCCGTTCGCGGGTGCCATGTCGGCGCTATTCGGTTTTGTGCTGGGCTTTCCGGTGTTAAGACTGCGCGGCGACTACCTGGCCATTGTTACGCTGGGTTTTGGCGAAATCATCCGCCTGATGCTGATCAATCTGTATTCGCTTACCGGTGGCCCCGACGGCATCTCCGGTATTCCCAAGCCTACGGTGCTGGGTTTTCCCATGATGCGCCGCGCCCCTGAGGGCGTGACCACCTTCCATGAATTGGTCGGATGGAATTTCGATACCCAGGACGTCATCATTTATCTTTACCTGATGGCGTTATGCCTGGCCTTGTTCACTCTGTTCGTGTCCAACCGTGTTATCCGCATGCCTATCGGCCGTGCCTGGGAAGCCCTGCGCGAAGACGAAATCGCCTGCCGCTCCCTGGGCCTGAACCCTACCCGCATCAAGCTCTCGGCCTTTACCATGGGCGCCATGTTCGCCGGCTTTGGCGGGGCGTTCTTTGCCGCGCGCCAGGGCCTGGTCAATCCCGAATCCTTCACCTTCATGGAGTCGGCGCTGATTCTGGCTATTGTGGTGCTGGGCGGCATGGGGTCGCAGGTGGGCGTTATTCTAGCGGCCATCGTGCTTACCGTGGTACCCGAGATAGCACGCGAATTTGCGGAATACCGCATGTTGATTTTTGGATTGGTGATGGTGTTGATGATGATGTGGCGTCCGCAAGGCCTGCTACCCGTTAAGCGCCCGCAGGTGGAGTTGAAAGTATGAGCGAGGTATTGCTTAAGGTATCCGGCCTTACCATGAGGTTCGGCGGCTTGCTTGCGGTCGACCAGGTCGAATTCGACGTGAAGCGCGATGAAGTCTTCGCCATCATCGGGCCCAACGGCGCCGGCAAGACAACGGTGTTCAACTGCGTGGGCGGCTTCTACAAGCCCACCACGGGCGACATCCTGATGGACGGCAAGAAAATCAACGGTCTGCCCAGCCACAAAGTGGCTCAGCAGGGCTTGGTGCGCACATTCCAGAATGTCCGGCTCTTCAAGAACCTGACCGTCCTTGAAAATCTGTTGGTGGCTCAGCACACGCACATCGAAACCCGACTGCTGCCCGGCCTGTTCAAAGTACCGTCTTTTCGCCGATCCGAGCAAGAGGCGCAAAAGAACGCT
>DATCYE010000065.1:0-3117 GCA_036570485.1 Pusillimonas sp.
AATGGCCCAGCTTGGCCGCCTTGGTGCTTAGATACCCTTCGTTGAAAGGGTTGCGGTTCACCACCAGCGGGATGCGCTCTGTCACGTCGATGCCGGCATGGCGCAGCAAGTCGATTTTTCGCGGACTGTTGGTCATCAGCCGCAATTGCGAAATCCCCAGGTGCTCGAGCATTGGCTTGCACAGGTCATAACGGCGCAAATCCGCGGGGAACCCCAATTGTTCATTGGCCTCGACCGTATCGACGCCCTGCTCCTGCAAACGGTATGCGCGCATCTTGTTGAGCAGGCCAATGCCGCGGCCTTCCTGGCGCAGGTACAGCAAAACACCGCGGCCGCAAGCGGCAATATGTTTTAAGGCGGACTCCAATTGCGCTCCGCAGTCGCAACGCTGGCTGAACAGCACGTCGCCCGTCATGCACTCGGAGTGCACGCGCGCCAACACGGGGCGGCCGTCGCCGACCGCGCCAAGCGTCAACGCCAGATGCTCCTTGCCCGTTTCGGGTTCCACAAAGGCATGCAATTCAAACGTCGCCCATGGCGTGGGCAGTTTGCACGACGTAATGTAATTCAATTGATCTCTCTTTCCAGTGACTTGTTTGGCTAGTTTGCCTTCTTGATGGATGAGCCAACCAACCCACAAATAAGCCACTAGCCCGGCAAGCGGCAACACGCTTTCCCGCCGCAAGAATAACAGTTTTGAAAGGTCTGATTGATGCCGCGCACGCAACGGTGAAACCCGCCGGCGGGCCGCATTGCCCGGCTCAGGCCAGCTACACATCCCGAACCGCCGCGGCCAGTTCCTTGTACCCGGGCCGCTCGACGGCATTGTTGTTGGTGACCAGCAAGTCGATACGGCTGGCGTCGCAATAGCTTTCGCGGCTGCGTATGCCGATTTTACTGTAGTCGGCCAGGACAACCACTTGGCGCGCATGCTCGGCCATGGCACGGGCGATCAGCGCCTCGTTGTGATCGAAACTGGTGGCGCCGTACGCGGCATCCACGGCCACGGGCGAGAGCAAGGCCATATCGACATGGAAACGGCTGATTTCGGCGATGGTCGACGCACCGGTGGTGGCCGCCAGCCGCTGGCTAAGATCCCCGCCCAGGAAAAAAACCCGGTTTTCCCGCATGTTGTTATCGGGACTGGAGGTGAAGCCGGACACCACGTCGAACGAATTGGTGATGATCGTCAGGTGCGACAGGCGGGCAAGTTCGCGGGCCAGCAGGGTCGTCGTGCTGCCCGCGTCCAGAAAAACGGTAAGTTCGCGGTTCAGGCGCTGGGCCAGGGCGCGGACGATGCTTTGTTTGTACTTGACTCGTATGGCGATGCGCTTGTCTATGGAAGGCTCGTCGAAAATACGCACGGCGCCGCCATGGACCCGCTTGAGCATGCCCTGGGCCTCAAGCTCGAGAAAATCGCGCCGCACCGTCTCGCGCGATACCCCCAGCTCCTCGATCACCTGGTCGGTGGTCACCCGGTCCAGCCGATCGATCAGGGCCTGAATCCGCTGATGCCGCGCTTCGAGCCACATCAGGCGCCCTCCCCGCCCGCTTGGGGCGTAAAGCGCATCACCAGCAGTTTCATGGCGATCAGCGCCGCCGCCACGACCAGGATGATGATGGTGGAGAACGCGGCCGCCTGGGAGACGAAGCCGGCTTGATTCAGATGCATGACGGATACCGACGCCATGTCCAGATCGGGTGTTACCAGGAAAATGACGGCCGACAGCGTCACCATGGAGCGCATGAACAAAAAGAAAAATACGGCCAGCACGGTCGGTGCGATAAACGGCAGCACCGCGTCGGTCAGCACGCGCCGCACACCCCCACCCAGGCAGCTTATGACCTCTTCGAGCGCCTGCGGCACCGCCCGCATACCCGTCATCATGGTCAGGAACCCCTGGGTGTGGTAATGGTAGAAATTACACAGGGCGATAAGAATGGCGGTTCCATAGAACAGATATAACGGCGTGCTTGGATTGTTGAACGCGAATATATACGACAAGCCCATTACCAGCCCGGGCACTCCCACCGGCAACACCGCCAGCAGATAAATCGCCTTGGCGGGCGCTCCGCTTATGTGCTTGGTGCCGAATGCAAGGCAAAACAACAGCGCCACACCGACGACGGCGGCGACAAGGGATACATACAGCGTGGTCCAGATCGGCTTGTAGCCGCTGCTGATGTTCACATCGAAGTTGGCGAGCGTAAGGCTCATGTTGTAGGGCCACAGCTTGACGAAACTGGCGAATACCACCACCGCGATAATGGCGATGATGCAAAACATGACCAGATACGAAATCAGTGCGAACACCCGGTCGCGCGCCGGCGCGGAAACGGGCTGCACCTGGATGCGGCTTTCGGACGCGCTGCCGAACTGCTTTTGCGAAGACACGCGCTCTATATAGACCGAAATCAACGCGGGCAGCAACAGGACGATACCCACGACAGACCCCATCCCGAAGTCCTGCTGGCCCGATACCTGGTTGAAAATCTCGGTGGCCAGTACCCGATAGTTGCCCGCGATAACGGCGGCATTGCCAAAATCGGTGATGGTAATGGTAAAGACGACAAAACCCGCGCTAAGCAGCCCGAACTTGCAATTGGGCAGGGTAATGTCGAAGAACTTGCGCCAGCCGCCCGCGCCCATGACCGATGCCGCATCGTAATAGCGCGCGTCGGAATTGCGCAGGGCCGCCTGGATGATCATGACCGCCTGGGGCAAGGCGTAAAACACATCGGACAGCAACAGGCCCGAATACCCGTATACGTTCAGATCCCAGCCCGTCCACTGATGTACCAGCCCGTTGCGCCCCAGTATGAACAGCAGTCCCAGGCCCTGAACCAGGGAAGGCGCCAGCAAAGGCAGCAACAAGGTACCGCGCAAGGCGTTCTTGCCCCGCATGCATGTGCGGTCCAGCGCAAACGCAATGGCAAATCCCAACACCACGCACACAATGGTGGTGCTAAGGCTGACGACAAGGCTGTTCCAGCCCGCGTCAAGCAAGCCCGGAGTGGAGGAAATAGCGGCATAGTTGCCAACCCCCATCATGCCATCCCTCAGCACGAAGCTTTGCCAGAAGATGGTGGCCAAGGGGTAGGCGAAGAACAGTATCA
>DATCYE010000066.1:0-12910 GCA_036570485.1 Pusillimonas sp.
ATCTGCCGCTGGCCTCGACAGTGGCGGCCGAACGCCACGCCGCCAACCAGGACACGCCTATTTTTCTGGCCCACGGAACCATGGATCCAGTGGTGGTCCTGCCGCGCGCCGAAGCCTCGCAGCAAGTGCTGCGCGACCTGGGCTACCAGGTCAACTGGAAAACCTACCTCATGCAACACTCGGTTTGCCAGGAAGAAATAACGGACGCTTCGGCCTTCCTGAACAAGGTGCTGGTCTAAGCAAGCCCAGTCAGCGGCGGCGCGTCTCTCCCAGATCGAGCCAGACGCGCCTCATGCTGGGGTCCTCTTCGGCTCCGTCGTTCTTGAAGCCCAGATGGGTCATCAGGCTGAGCATGGGGCGATTCGTCGCCAGTACCAGCCCATCTATATAGGTCAGGCCCTGCTCTTGAGCCGCATCGATCAAGCCGCCCATCAGTTGCGCGCCAAGACCGCGCCGCTGCCAGGCGTCGCCAATGACCAGAGCGTATTCGGCACCCCGGCCGTCGGGATTACGCAAATAATGCGCAAAACCGATGATCTGTTCGCGCGGATGCCCCCGATGCTCGGGATTGGGCACCTGCACCGTTGCCACCAGCGCCAGTTCGCGGTCGTAGTCGATACGCGTATAGCGTGCCAGCATGCGCGGCGTCAATTCCCTAAGCATGGAAACGAAACGCATATAGCGCGACTCGTCGGACAGGCCGCGCACGAATTCCTGCAACGGTTCGGCGTCTTCGGGACGTATGGGGCGCAACATCCATGGCTGGCCGTCCTTGAACGTCTTGGCCTGCACCAAACGGCGCGGGTAGGGATGAATGGCCATATGGCCATAGCCGGTCGTCTCGGGCAGCACCAGCATGGATTCGCTGCGCAGCTTTATATGAACGGCCTGTGCAATCAGATGCACATCGTCGGCATACAACGGGTCGATAACCAGCGATTCAAGGCCGGGGAGCTCGCTGCTGATCTGTGAAATACGCTCCAGGGTGTCCAGCAAGGCCTCGAATACGCCGGGTGTCAATTGACGCGACAAGGCCCGATGCCACAAGTTGCTGCGCTGAACGAGCTTACGCGCCAGATAGCGGTTCAGAGGCGGCAGCTCTACAGCGCGATACGAGCCCGAAATCAAAGCGTTGCGCCCACCCGAACCGAACATGATGTAGGGGCCGAATTTATTATCGCGCTGCACGTTGATGGCCATGGGCAGGGCGTCTTCGGGTACAGCTGCGCCTTGCGCAAGCAGCAGGGGCACATGAAAACAATCGAGCAACTGACGGCATTCGTCGGCATCCAGGCTGTGCCGCCGCTCGTTCTGGGCGCGACGCACAAGCTCGCGCGCCTGGTCCAGCAGCGGCGGCTTGCTGAGCGGCTCGGGCGGCAAGGTCTGCTGCGACAAGGTTTGGTTGTAGTGATAGGAACCCAGGATGCCGAAGGCATTGGCGGCGGATTCAGGCGTGCGAAACGCCGGCGTGCCTACACTGTCCAGGACGTGCCGCAAGGGCCGCATGCCGGCATCGCCCAGGAAGCAGGTAATGATGGGCTTGCGCGCTTCCGGCCCCATGGCGGCCAACTGCCGGGCAACCCCCTGCAAGTCGGACAAGGGATCCGGCGACAGCAGTACCAGCACACCATCCACACCCTGATCGGCCATCAGGGTGCCGACTATGCCCTGGGTTTTTTCAGCAGTAAGCGGCGCATAGGTGATGACGGGATTGCCTGCCTTGGAGCCAGGCTCCAGCAACTCGTTCAAGGCCTTGATGCTGGCCAGCGACAGCTCGGCCGGATAGACCGACTCGTTGTCGCCCATGACATCCAGCGCAAGCTGTGCAGCCCCATTGCCATTCGACAACAGGGCGATCTTGCGACCGCGCGTGCGCCGGGTATGTACAAGCACCTTCAGCGCCGAAAACAACTGCACGAAATAGCGGATGCGAACCGCACCGGCCCTGCGCAGCAAGGCATCGAACACGAAGTCCTGGGCGGGAGAGTCGTCGTTCTTGCGCCCCGCTTTAAGCACCACTACCGGCTTGACGCTGGCCGCCGCGCGCAAGGCACTGGTAAAGCGCCGCGACGAGTTGGTTTCTTCAAGATAAAGGGCGATGCTGTCGGTGCGCGGATCCATCGCCAGATAGTCCAGGGCCGCTGAAACATCGACGCCGGCTTCGTCGCCCACCGACACCACGGCCGAAAAACCAAGACCGATATCTTCGGCCCAATCGAGCACTGCCGCGGCAATGCAACGGGACTGCGCAAGCAAGGCCACCCGACCACCCAGCGATATTTTGGTTTGCAGGCTAAGATTGAGCCCCAGATGCGGCCTTTGCACGCCAAAGGCGCGCGGGCCCAATACGGCGCAGTCGTTCAGCGCACCCCAGCTGCGGCAGTAAATCATGTCTTCGACCGGATCGGCGGACGGCTCGCCATGGGTCAGCAAAACCAGGCTTCTGGGTCGGCAGGCTTTCAGCGCCTGCAATGCTTCCGGTAACCGTTGCGGCGCCAGACACACTACAGCCTGATCCAGACGCATGTCGGGTCCCACGCCCGCCAGCGCCTCGGGCAGAACCACAGGCTCGCCCGACTCTGCCTGAACGAAGGTCAAGGCACTTTGCAGCCAGCGCGGCGTATCCTGAACCAACGCCAGGGGCTTGTCGGCGAGCACGAGAACCGTGCGCGGCTCGAACAATGCGGCCAGATGGTGTCGCGGCATACTAGTTGGGCCTATATCCTATTTTCAACAAGATTTTATGTGTACTCTAAAATAGAGTATCGCTTCCATATCCGATGCGTGCCGATTATCCAGCGCATTCTAAAGCCTAACGACTCACCATGACCACTTCTGCTACTTCCGTTGTTCGAACCCGTTTCGCGCCGTCCCCCACCGGCTATCTACATTTGGGTGGGGCTCGCACGGCCCTGTTCTCCTGGGCCTTCGCCCGCCATCACAAGGGCGTCTTCGTGCTGCGCATCGAAGACACCGATCTGGAACGCTCGACTCCGGAAGCCGTACAGGCCATCCTGGACAGCATGCAATGGCTGGGCATGCAGCCCGACGAGGGCCCGTTCTACCAAATGCAGCGCATGGATCGCTACCGCGAAGTGGTCGCCAAAATGCTGGCCGACGGCACCGCCTACCACTGCTACAGCAGCCCCGAAGAAGTCGAGGCCATGCGCGAGAAAGCGCGGGCGGCCGGCCGCAAGCCGCGCTATGACGGTACCTGGCGGCCTGAAGCCGGCAAAACCCTGCCGACCCCACCAGCCGGACGTAAGCCCGTGGTGCGTTTCAAGAACCCTTTGGACGGCGCCACCGGCTGGAACGACCTGATCAAAGGCCCCATCAGCTTCGACAATGGCGAGCTGGACGACCTGATCATTGCACGGCCCGACGGCACTCCCACCTATAACTTCTGTGTCGTGGTCGATGACTGGGACATGAAAATCACCCACGTCTTGCGCGGCGACGATCACGTCAACAATACGCCACGCCAGATCAATATTCTGCGCGCACTGGGCGCCGATCTGCCCGAGTACGGCCACCTGCCCATGATCCTGGGCCCCGACGGCGAAAAGCTATCCAAGCGCCATGGCGCGGTCAATGTCATGGAGTACGACAAGGACGGCTACTTGCCCGAAGCCATGATCAACTACCTGGCGCGGCTGGGCTGGAGCCACGGCAACGACGAGCTCTTCACCCGCGAACAGTTGGTGGAATGGTTCGACACGCGCAACCTGACCAAATCAGCCGCACAGTGGGACCCGAAAAAGCTGAACTGGGTGAATGCGCACTACATCAAGAGCAGCAGCGACGCCGAGCTGGCCGAATGGGTCGCGCCGCGCATACGCGAACGCCAGGGCGATCCGGCCGCCGCGAACCTGAACGACATCATGGGCTTGCTGAAAGACCGCGCCGAAACACTGAATCAGTTGGCCGACGGCGCCATGCTGTTCTGCGGCCCCTACACGCCCGCCGACCCCGAACTGGCGGCCGAGCATCTTGACGATGGCGCCAAAGCGCTGCTGGGCGATTTTGCGCAAAAGGCTCAAGCCTTGCCCGACTGGACGGCTCAGGATATCGATACGCTGATCAAATCGCTGCTGGCCGAGCATGGCGTGAAAATGCCCAAGCTGGCCATCCCCCTGCGCCTGGCGGTCACCGGCCAGAAACAGACACCCGCTATCGGCGCCGTTCTGGCCATACTGGGCCGCGAGTTGGTGCTTGAAAGGCTGGCCACGCTGTAAGATCTAGCGCAGGCTCGGGTATGCCCACGGGTGGGCTAGCCTGTCCTGCTGCTGAAATCCATCGATCCGCTCCTGGAGCGCCAGGGTTTGCTGGATATCGTCCTGTCCCAATAGCAAGGCCTGCCGTTGCGGCTCCGGAAATGCGAAGGCGATGTCTTCGCTTGCCTCGGTGGAAATGATGCAGGCCTGCAAATCGACCGTAAGCAGGCCGCCCGACCGGGCAATCTTTGCCAGCGCATCGATATCCGCGCGGCCCAGCGTAATCGGCAGCAAGCCGTTTTGCAGGCAGTTATTGAAGAATATGTCGCCGTAGCTTTCCGCCACGATGCACTGCAAGCCAAATTCCTCCAGCGCCCATACCGCCATTTCCCGGGAGCTGCCGCAACCAAAGTTGGCGCCGCTGATCAGGATGCCGGCGCGCCGGAAGGGTTCCTGGTTCAGGATGAAATCCGGGTTTTCCGTGCCGTCGGACAAATAGCGCCAGGTCTCGAAAGCCCAAGGCGCAAACTCGCCACGCTTAAGTTGCGCAATACGCTCAATCCGGACGATCAGGTCAGTATCAATGTTGTCGCGCATGAGCGGAGCCGCGTACGCGGCGCATGTCGTAAAGGCCTTCATAGCACGCCCTTCATCATTGCGGGCGTAGCGATTCGGCCCATGACCGCGCTGGCCGCCGCCACAGCGGGGCTGGCCAGATGCGTCATGGCACCCGGACCCTGACGTCCCACGAAATTCCTGTTCGACGTCGAGACGCAGCGCTCGCCCGGCGGCACCATGTCGCCGTTGGCTCCCACGCACATCGAACAGCCCGGCTCGCGCCACTCACAGCCGGCGGCCTGGAATATATGATGCAATCCTTCCTGCTCCGCCTGCTTTTTCACTTGCAACGATCCCGGCACCACCCAGGCCGTAACGCCGTTCGCGACGCGCCTGCCGCTGAACACTTTCGCCGCTTCCTGCAAGTCGGACAGCCTGCTGTTCGTGCAGGATCCGATGAAGACACGGTTTATTCCAATCTGGTCGATGCGCTGCCCCGCTTGCAAATGCATGTACTCCAAGGCATCGGAAAAGGCCTTGCGCCGTTTGGGGTCGGCTTCTTGACTCGGGTCCGGAACGCGGCCATTGATCGCCGCCACATGCTCGGGGCTGGTACCCCAGGTAACCTGCGGACCGACCTTGCCGATATCGAGCTCTACTTCCCGGTCGTAAACCGCATCGGCTCCCGACGGCAGGCTCCGCCAGTAAGCAACAGCCTGATCGAAGGCCTCCGCCTTCGGGGCAAACTCCCGCCCACTTATGTATTCGAACGTGGTTTCATCCGGCGCGATCATGCCTATCTTGGCGCCCATCTCGATAGACAGGTTGCACAGCGTCATGCGCGCCTCCATGCCCATGGCGCGTATGGCCGGCCCCGCGAATTCCACCGCATAGCCAGTACCGGCCGACGCTCCCAGCACACCGATAGTGTGCAGGATGAGGTCCTTGGCCGTGACGCCCTCTGCCAGATCGCCGCGAAAGGTGATGCGCATGGTCCTGGGCCGTTGTTGGCGTATAGTCTGCGATGCAAGAACGTGCACCAGCTCCGAGGAACCTATGCCCCATGCAATGGCGCCAAACGCGCCATGCGTACATGTATGGCTATCCGCGCAAACTATTGTCAGTCCGGGCAAGGTCAGGCCGAGTTCGGGGCCGATGACATGCACGATGCCTTTGCGCCCGTCATCAATATCGAAAAGCTGTATTCCCCTGTTCGCCGTCTCCTCGCGCATGGCTGCAACCATCGCGGAGCTCCATGGCTCATCGCCCGCGCGGCTGCCCGGCCGGGTCGAGGTGACATGGTCCAGGGTCGCGTAAGTTAGTTCGGGATTGTGCACGGGAATGCGTCGGCTCGACAGCCTTTGCATGGCGTCCACACCCGTCAGTTCATGCATCAGGTGGCGATCGACATGCAACAGGCTGATTTCCCCAGGCAGCCTGGCCACTTCATGCGCATTCCAGATCCGGTCGAACAGGGTGTCGCTCACCTCAATTCTCCTTGGCATCCTCGGTGGCATGGCGGCGCTCGAAGTCCCAAACGTCCTGGAAGCCAACCAGCTTGTGCAACTGATCCATCGTGTACGAAGGCACATCCATGTCCATGGTGTGGCCTTGCGCCTGCAAGTGCTTGTATCCGGCGGCCAGCGCGGCTGTCGCCACGCCCATCCCCAGGGCCGGGTAGATCGCGACATTGAAGCCCCATTCACGCAGGGTGGCGCTGGGTACCTCGGGCGAGCGGCCGGTGGGAACCATATTGGCCAGCAGCCAGCCGTCTATCTCGCCGCCTATCCGGCGGAATTCCTCGGCCGATTCGGGCGACTCCACGAAAATGATGTCGGCGCCGGCCTTTGCGAAGGCCTGGCCGCGCTTGATGGCTTCATCCAGCCCCAGGCTGGTCCGCGCATCGGTACGCGCGATGATCAAGGTGTCGTCGCTGCGTCGCGACTCCACGGCCACCTCGATCTTTTTAAGCATTTCTGCCAGTGGGATGACCCTGCGGCTGGGCGTATGGCCGCATTTTTTCGGCATTTCCTGATCTTCGAACTGGATCGCCTGTATGCCGGCAGCCTCGTAGCCGCGTATTGTGCGACGTAAATTCAGGAGCCCACCGAAGCCTGTGTCGGCGTCCGCGATCAAAGGCTTGCTTATGCCCTGCGCAATGGTTCCTGCGCGTGAGACCATGTCGGTGTAGGTGACCAGCCCCGCATCCGCCAGCCCCAAATAGGACGCCGAGATGCCGTATCCGGTCATGTACAAGGCCTTGAAATCGAGCTCATCGGCGATAAGGGCGGAGAACATGTCGAAGACTCCAGGAGCTGCGACGAACTCGCCGGCGGCGAGAATCTGTTTGAGTACTTTCTGAGTAGCCATTGTTTATCTCTAAGGTTGCGTACCACGCCGTAGGTGGCGATCCCACTGCAGCAAGCCGATGCTGACCACTGTGGCAAACATGAATAGCATCACGGCCAGAGCCATGATGGTCGGAGGATTGTTCCTGTCGATGGCGAGCATCAACAGATGACCGATACCACGCTGCGACGCAAACATTTCTCCCAGCAACGTCCCGAGCAGGGTCAGCGAAAAGCCGATCCGCAGCCCAGCCACGATCTCGGGCACGGTGGCGGGAATCAGCACATGCACGGCCCCCTGCCACGGTGTCAGTCTGTGGGTGCGTATGGAGCGCAGATAGACCGGGCGAATATTGCGCACCGCCGTCATGGTGAAGATCACGATAGGGATGATGCCGTGTATCACCCCGAACGCGATCTTGGCCGACAAGCCCAGTCCGAACATTAAAAGGATGATGGGATACAGCGAGATTTTCGGTATGGAGTACAAGGCTATAAGTATCGGCTCCATGACGTCGCCCGCCAGCCGGCGCGCCCCCAACATCAGGCCTAGGCTGGTGCCGGCCACCACGGCGATCAGCAGCGCGGTGAAGAACGCCTTACTGGTTTCGGCCAGATGCTTTCCAAAATCGGGATCGGCGATTTCCCGCTGCAATTGCAGCAAGGTGCGCCAGGGTCCGGGCAATACTTCAACGCCCAGAATCCAGCTTGCGCCCTGCCATAAAAGCAACATGCCCGCCACAAGCAGCAGCACGTCCAGCCACCTGTCCCGCCCCTGTTTTTGGCTCGTGATACTTGGGTTCATGTCGACTCCCGTAATACCCGGCGTTGGTAAAGGCGCTGCTCAGCTGCATGCAGGATCAGATTGATCGTACCCACAAAAACCAATAACAAAAGCATTAGCCCGTACATCGTCTGGTTATCGAAATTGTTATAGGCGAAAGCGATTTGATAGCCGAAACCCGTCCCAGACAACAGGAACTCTCCGCCGATGACCGCGATGAAGGAATACACGATGGAAAGCTTGACGCCGGTAAACACAAACGGAAGGCTGGCAGGCAGCTTTATAAGCCAGACTTCCTGCACCCGCCCCATGCGCAGCATTCTCGCCGTGCGCAATAGAACTGGGGGAATGCGCTCCAGGCCATTCAGGGTATTCACCGCCATGGCCACCACGGCGAACAGGAAGCCCAGCATGATCAAGGGCCATCTGTTCAAGCCGAACAGAACGATAAGCATCGGATAAAGAACGAAGATCGGCACTGCATAGTACGAAAGCAGTAAAGGATCGAGTACACGACGCAGCCGCGGCAACTTGTACAGAAGAAGCCCGAAAAGAAAACCCATGGTGGTTGCCAGCACGATCGCCAACGCTGCGGACGAGAGCGTCATGAGCATGTCGTCCCGGTAGGTACCGTCCAACAGCAGCTTCCAGGCACTGAACGCCATTTCGGATGGGGGAATAAAGGACACCGGGTCTATCCACGCCAGGCGGCTGGCCAACTCGAGCACAGCAATGCTGACGATAATGAACAAACAACGCAGAAGAACAACGCGATGCCGACGAACGGCAAGCGCCACGCTTGAGATCTGCGGCGCAGGAGCAGTTAACGCCGTCTCGTTCATACACGCAGCCCCAATGCCTTCAAGGACTCGTTGCGCAGCATTCCCCATATTTGGGATTGCAATGCGCCATAACGGGGATCCATCGCGGTTTCGCTGCCGCGCTCACGGCTCCATCCCGTTTCCACGATATCGATGAATGTACCGGGACGGGCCGACATGGTTCCTATGCGGTCGGACAACAATACGGCTTCGTCGATAGAGTGCGTGATCAGCATCACCGTGGAGTCCGTCTCGCGCCACAGCTTGAGCATTTCCTCGCCCATCAACAAACGGGTCTGCTGGTCCAGCGCGCCAAACGGTTCGTCAAGCAACATCAGGCGGGGGCGAAGCACCATGGCTCGTGCAATACACACGCGCTGGCGCATCCCGCCAGAAAGCTTCGCGGGATAGGACTTGGCAAACCCGCTCAAGCCCATGAATGCCAGCGCATGGTCCACACGCTCCTTCACCTCGTTCTCTTGAAGGCCGTTACGACGAGCCCCGAAGGCGGCATTGTCGAAGACGGTCAGCCAGGGAAAGCTGGCATCCTCCTGAAACACCACCGCCACGCCCTCCGGCACCTGTCCGCGAACTTCGGCGCCTTCGAAATGGATGTGGCCATCGGTAGGTGAGCTTAGTCCGGCAACGAGGTCCAGCAGCGTCGATTTGCCGCAGCCGGACGGCCCGACCACGGAGAAAAACTCACCACGCCGCAGGTCGAATGTTACGGGGCCCAGCGCGTTGACGGACGCCCCGCCGTCAGGCATGTCGAATACTTTCGTTGCGCCCGTGACCGCCACGTGTGCGCTGGCACACGTGGCGGCGCCCGTGGCAGAAACACTTTGTTCCATCAATGCCATAGCCGACCCGCTTATTTGCTGCGCTGATCGGCGGGCAACAGGCTTTCATCCACGATTGCCGTCCAGTCGAATGGCCCCGCTTCAACCGCCTTTACAAGGACCAGGCCCTTGAGCATGCCGTCCATGCCTTCGTAGTCGAACTTGCCGGTGCTCCAGTACGTTCCTTTCGCGGCCAGAATGTCATTGATTGCCGTCTTGGTAATCTTAGGATCCATTTTGTACTGCCTGGCAAGGATGTCGCCGGCTTCATCCGGGTGCTTCACCAAGTATTCGACCCCTTTACGGCGCCCTTCAATAATTGCCTTGATGATGTCCGGATTTTTCTTCAAATAATCAGTGCGTACGATGCCCACGGTCTGGGTCATCTTGGGAATCTCGTCCTGGGATCTGAAAACAATCTTGATATTGTCCTTTTCGCGGCTCAATACCGGTTCGGTCATGTAGATCACGTCGACGCCACCTTCGCGCAGCGCGGTGTATGCAGAGCTGAGACTGCCGACGGTCTTGCGCTCTACGCTATCCAGCATGCCTCGATTGGTCAGGGCAATGGTCGAGACCATATCGGTAACCGACTTCGGGCTGCTGTAGCCCAGACGCTTTCCTTTCACGTCCTGGATCGAGGACAACGGCGAGTCTTTCATGGCAACCCAGACGTTGTCTGCAAGGCTGATCACGCCACCATGGACGATGGTCAGCTTTACGCCTTGCTTGATGGCTGCAATGGCGGCGGACAAGGCCACTTCCCCATATGGAATGTCGGACGCCAATGCATTGCGCACGGTGGTTCCCCCGCCTTGCGATGTAATGAAGCCCGTTACGTCGATGCCCGCGTCCTTGAAATACCCTTTCTCCAGGGCAACGGCAAAAGGCGCCCCGTACATTCCATCAGCCCAATGCGTGACCGTCAGATTGACGGCAGCAGCTTGGCCGCCAGTGAATATTCCAGCAATAAGCAGGCTGCGTGTAGCCAGCTTCAATAAAGGCTTGAGTAACATGCTTTGTCTCCTGAGGTATAGGTGTAATATATTTTTGTCCTACACTTTTAGATTAAACTATATCCATATACTTGTCATCATTGTGTTTTAACAATGCAAAAAAAAATAGAATCTGCCGGTGTCGGTACAACAGAGGCCATCCTTCGCAGCGGCGACACTGTCGAACGTGTCGCCGCGATTCTGAAAGAACAGATACTTGACGGCAGCCTAGCTCCGGGCCAACGCCTTATCTCGCGGGACCTGATCGAAGAACTGGGTATAAGCCGAGGGCCGCTGCGCGAAGCATTCCGGCGTTTGGCCGCCGACAGGCTGATCGAACTCATTCCGAATCGCGGCGCCGTCGTCCGGCGGCTATCGCGTGCCGAAATCATCAATCTTTTTCAGATACGGGAAGCCCTGGAAGGCCAAGCGGCGCGCCTGGCGGCAGAGCGCATCGACCAAGGCGGAAACCGGGCTTATTTCAGCGCCATCGTTAAGCAGGGGCAGCAGCACAAACACAAACTGCTCATGCAGTCCTTTATCGTGCACAACAGGGAATTCCATCAAGCCATCGTCAAAATGAGCGACAACGCCGAACTGGCCGAACTGATCGACAGGTATCAACTGGCGGTGTTCATGACCTTGCTACGCCAAGCGGTGGGAGCCGAGCAGATGATCAGGGATTCTATAGAGCAGCATGAGGCCATCGCCGCTGCGATTCTGGCGGGGGATCCGGACCAGGCTTACGCCGCCATGCGGCACCATCTATGGCATTCAGCCAATGGCATGCTCGAGCGCGATGAACTTAAGTCGGCCAATGCGTTGCGCAGCAGAGAAGCATCGCCCGGCAACTCACGCCGGGCGGCCGGCTAGAAAGGCAGACGATACCCGGGCGACATGCGCCTGGCCTTGATGGCCGAACCATCGGCATGGCGCATGGCCAATGAGCTGCCGGCCAGCGACGAAACCGCATAGCGATTCGTATAGATGGGATCGTTGGTATCGATGGGCATGCCATTGGACTGCAGCGTCTGCAATACCAGAGCCTGGCCTTCGCGCTTCCAGCAGCCGGTCTCGGACAAGCCTTGCGACGGCTTGTTGCCGCGCTTTAACTGCTCGGTGTAAGCCATGGTGCCATCGGGGTGCAGGGTGAACAAGGTGCGCAATTCGCCGACCACGCCTTTTTCTTTGCGCACGCTAAGCCAATTGCCCACCAGTGCATCGCCCGGCGCTGCCGCCTGGCAGGATATCTGCGGCTTTTCTGCCGGGGGCGGCTGCTTGCTGGGGGCCGCGCAGGCGGCCAGCAGCGCTGCCGCAATCAGGCCGGCGGCTGGCGCGCGTCGGCGAAACAGGAATTCAAACATGTAGCCTTCCTTGCAAAACCACAAACTGCGTGGGGTATCAACGGCGGCCGCGACACGGGCGACCTACAATCGTATCAGCCGGAATCCTCTGCCATCCACGATTGGAAACCAGTCTTCCGTCCAAAATAATTCTACCCGAACCGGCGCCCATGCTGCCCGCCAGGTCTTGTGTAGCAGCGGAGCCCAATCGCCATGAATTACGCCGTTCTTATCACGCTACACCTATTTGCCGCGTTCATATTCGTAGGCACTGTGTTTTTTGAAGTGCTGATGCTCGAAGGGGTGCGCAAGCACGTTCCGCACGAAGCCATGCGCCAAGTCGAGCAAGCAATAGGCCTTCGGGCGCGCCGCATCATGCCCTGGGTGTTGCTGGTGCTGTATGGCGCCGGCATCAGCATGGCCTGGCACTATCGAAGCGTGCTGGCGCACCCACTGGACAGCACCTTTGCCACCTTGCTGACCTTGAAGATCGTGCTGGCGCTAAGTGTGCTGGGCCATTTTATTACCGCCATGGTGCTGGGTTCCAAGGGCCTGCTGAAAGCCCGCTACGTGCAACGCATACACATCAGTGTGTTCACGCACATGATAGGCATCATCATACTGGCCAAGGCCATGCTGTACCTGGGCTAGTACGGCACCAACACACCAAATTTCCGCCCCGTGTCCACAAAGGCAGTTTGATGTCGTGTTTTATTTCACGCAAAGCAACAATGGTGCGGGTCTGGCGCACGCCGGGCAGATTGAACAGGAAACGGTGCAGGAAGCTGTCGTAGGCTTCAGGGCTGGCCACGACTATTTTCAGAAGAAAATCCGCATCGCCGGTCACGGCATAGCATTCCAGAACTTCAGGGGCGTCGCGCACTGATCGTTCGAAGTTTTCGACAATTTCGGCCGAATGGCGCTCAAGGCTGATCTGGGTGAACATGCAGCCTTGCAGACCGACTTTATTGCGATCGACCTTGGCGTAATACCCCTGAATGACCTGCG
>DATCYE010000067.1:0-8652 GCA_036570485.1 Pusillimonas sp.
CTCGCCGTTTCGCGCACGCTTCGAAGACAAAGGACGTTTTTCGGAGTATCTTGCGGCCATTCCCGTTTTCGTCATTGTCGGCGCCTATCCAGCCTTGCTGGGTGCCGCAGCACACCTGGATCTATACCCGAATGAATGAATCCGTTCTGGCCCTTATCAGACAAAGGCTTTCCAGCCTGAGCGCGGCCGAAAGCAGGGTCGCCCGGCTTATTCTGGAACAAACCCACGACGTAGCCAAATCGGCGCTGGGCGATGTGGCCAGGCAGGCTCAAGTCAGCGAACCCACCGTGATCCGCTTCTGCCGCTCGATGGGCTACAAGGGCTGGCCCGACTTCAAGATCAAGCTGGCAGCCAGCCTGATGGTAGGCGTGCCCTATGTGCATTCGTCTCTTAGTGCCAGCGACGGCACAGCCGTGCTGGCCGCCAAAGTGCTGGACAACGCCGTATCGGCGCTGCTGCGCATACGCAACGATATCAGCGCCGATCACATCGACAAGGCCATAGACCTGCTGATCGCAGCACGCCGCATCGAATTCTACGGCGTTGGCAATTCGGGAATTGTGGCGGCCGATGCCCAGCACAAATTCTTTCGTTTCGACTTGGCTACCGTAGCTTATTCCGATAGCCATGTGCAGCTCATGGCGGCATCATTATTAGGCACAAGCGACGTGCTGGTGGCCATCTCGCACTCGGGCCGCTCGCGCGAACTGCTGGATGCGGTCAGGCTAGCACGCAAAAACGGCTGCCCCATCATCGCCATTACCGCAACAAACACTCCTTTGGCCGAACTGGCCACCGTCCTGCTGCGCGCCGACACTCAGGAAGATACCGAGATCTACAGCCCCATGATTTCCCGCCTGGCACACTTGGCATTGATCGATGTGCTGGCACTGGGCGTGGCGCTACGGCAAGGCAAGGAAGCAAGCCGTGTTCTGGAAAAAACCAAGAAAAGCCTTGCGGACCGGCGCCAGACCGTGAATCAGCCTTTCGGGGTGTGAAGGTCGCGGCGGCCGGCCATCGTTCTACATGCAGGCAGTCATGCCGCCGTCCACGACCAGGGTTTGCCCCGTGACGAAACCAGACTCGCGCGACGCAAGAAACACCAGGGCTGCCGCGATATCGGCGGGCTCGCCCCATTTTTTCTGTGGCACCCTATCGTGCAGCCAGGCGGTGAACTCGGCGTCGTTCCATAGATTACGAGTCAGTTCGGTCTTGATATAACCGGGCGCAATGGCATTGACCGTAATGCCATCGTCGGCCAGCTCTGCGGCCCATTGCCTGACCAGACCATGCAGGGCCGATTTGGCTGCGGTATAGGCGGTAATGCCTTTCCTGCCAGCCAGCGCCGTAATTGATCCGGTAAAAATAATGCGGCCATAGCCCTGCCTGGCCATGCCTACGGCAATATGCCGTCCCAGCGCCCACTGGGAAGTCAGGTTGGCAAACAATACCCGTTCGAAATCGGCCAGAGGAAAAGACAGCAGCGGCTCGCGATGCTGGATGCCGGCATTGGAAAAAAAGATATCGATCCGACCGAGCTTATCCAGCACCTCGTCGACCGCCTGGGTCGCCTGGCCGACATCGGCAATATCGAATGGCAGCTCATGCGCATCCACGCCTTGGCTGCGCAAGGTTTCAGCCGCTTGGCCAAGCGTGGCCGCATCCCTGCCGTTCAAAACCACCGTGGCACCCAGCAGCCCCAGCGCTTGGGCTGCCGCATAGCCTATTCCACGCGAAGAACCTGTGATTAACGCTACCCGACCAGAGAAATCGAACATGTCAGCCTCCGTGGAAAAATCAGAACGCAACTTTATCCGCCCCCTTCAGGTGCAAAACGGCGCGCGCTTCGTCGGGCGTTGCCACTTGCAGGTTCAGCGCCTCGAGAATAACGCGGATACGCTTGACCTGTTCGGCATTGGACGAGGCCAACTGGCCCGGCCCTATCCATAAGGAGTCCTCTAGCCCCACGCGCACATTCGACCCCATGGCAGCACCCATGGTGGCCAATGATATCTGGTTGCGGCCCGCCCCCAATATGGACCACTGATAGTTATCGCCGAACAGCCTATCGGCCGTGCGGCGCATGTGCATCAAGTCTTCGGGATCGGGGCCTATGCCGCCCAGGATGCCGAAGACTGACTGTATGAAAGGCGGGCTCTGCACCAGGCCGCGATCCATGAAATGCGCCAGGTTGTACAGATGGCTAATGTCATAGCACTCGAACTCGAAACGGGTGCCGTTCTCGGTGCCCTGGCGCAATATGGTTTCGATATCCTTGTAGGTATTCTTGAAGATCAGGTCGCGGCTGTTTTCCAGGTGCTGTCTTTCCCATTCATGCTCGAAGGTCTTGAAGCGATCCAGCATGGGAAACAGGCCGAAATTCATGGAACCCATGTTCAGCGAGGCCACCTCGGGTTTGAAGGCCATGGCCGGTCGCATGCGCTCCTGAACCGTCATGTGCGGGCTACCGCCCGTGGTGATGTTGACCACGGCGTTGGTCGAAGCCTTTATCTTGGCCAGGAAGGGCTTGAAGAATTCCGGGTCTTGCGTGGGTCTGCCGTCTTTCGGGTCGCGCGCATGCAAATGCAAAATGGCGGCCCCAGCCTCTGCCGCCGCAATGGCTGCCTCCGCGATTTCGTCGGCCGTGACCGGCAAATGCGGCGACATGCTGGGTGTATGTATGGCACCCGTCACAGCGCAGGTAATAATGACTTTCCTCTTGCTTGCCATGGTTTTCCTTCAATTGACGATGGGTTGATCCGAGTCGGCGGCGTCCGCCCGATTTTTGTGCCGCAACAGAGCCATCAGGCGCTCATCGCGCCACAGACGACGTTCCAGCAACTGCGCTTTGGGAAGCAGACCGCGCCGCTGCCGCTCTACCGTATCGACCAGCTCGGCAGGCCAGGCGGCGGTGTCGGTCTGTTCGGTGGAAATCGACTGGTACATGCCGCCGTAGCGCGCGCAGTAATCTTGCAAGCCTTCGGGCGCATTCAAATCTATGGTTTCGAATGGCCCCATAAAGGACCAGCGCAGGCCCAAGCCGTCCTTGACGGTAATGTCCAGATCCTCGGCGCTGATGCAGCCGCTATCGACCAGGCGAAACGCCTCGCGCAGCAAAGCTCCCTGCAAGCGGTTCAGCACGAAGCCTTCAAGTTCTTTGTTGACGACCACCGGCTTTTGCCGCACGGCAAGCATGATTTCCCTGGCCCGCTCGATGACAGCCTTGTCGGTCCAGGGCGCGCCGCACAATTCCACCACCGGAATCAGATAGGGCGGATTCACCGGATGGGCCACCAGGCAGCGGTGCCGGCCCGGCAGATGCTCCGTAAAAGCGGAGGCCGGGATACTGGATGTGGAGCTGGCCAGCACTGCGGCGGGTGGGCTTAAGCGGTCAAGCCTGCCGAATATCTCTTTCTTCAGCTCGACAATTTCCGGCAGGCTTTCCTGCACGTAATCCACTCCTTCCAGTGCGTCTTCCAGTTGCGCGCAAGTCTGAATGCGCGAAACTGCGCCGGCTGCATCGCTTAGCAGCTCTTGCCTTTCCAGTTCGCCAACTTGGCGGGCAATCAGTTCATGCGCCCGTGCCAAAGCCGCCTGATCGCCATCCCATACCCTTACCTGACAGCCTTGCCGCGCAAATACGATGGCCCAGGCCTGACCTATCAGCCCCGCACCTATGATTGCTATTTTCATGTTCATTCTCGCTATAGCGTTAAACCAGCGCCTGGGTATGGCCATCCACCGCCAGGGCCTGGCCGCTGACACTGCCGGCCGCCGGACTGGCGGCAAACAAAGCCATGTTGGCGATATCCCGGGCACTGACCATGCGGCCCAGCGACGCCTGCTGCTCGTAAGAGCGGGCAAGTTCGTTAACCGGCGTGTCCATGGCCTGCGCCTTGGCGGCAATGACCGCGCGTATGCGCGGGCCTTCTACCGCCCCCGGCAGGATGGCGTTGACTCGAATGCCGAAGCGGCCGAGCTCGATGGCCAAGGTCTTGGTAAAGCCGATTACCGCCCATTTGGACGCCGCATAGGCGGAACGGCCCGCAAAACCCAGGTGCCCCGCCGCCGACGACATATTGATCATGACCCCAGCGTCCGATTCCTTGAGTAGAGGAACCGCCAGCCGCGCGCACAGGAATTGCCCGGTGATATTGACGGCCAAGGTCCTGTCCCAATCGGCGCGGTTAAGGGTTTCGACATAACCCGTGGGGCCGGCAATGCCCGCGTTATTGATCAGCACATCCAGGCCACCCAGCGAAGCCCGCAACTGCTTGAACAGCTCCGCCACGCTGGCCTCGTCTGACACGTCGGCCAGCGTCGCTTGAATCTGCGGCAACTCGGACTTGGCGGCTTCAAGCGCTTTCGCATCGACATCGCAAATAAATACATCGCACCCAGCCGTCACGAACACCCTGGCCATCTCCAGCCCCAGGCCGCTGGCCCCCGCCGTGATCAATACCTTTTTGCCTGACATGCTTACGTCTTTGAACATAGTGACCTCTTTGTCATACCCATAGTTTTTCTTTACGGAAATCCAGATTCACCAACAGCTCATGGGCACTGCCCCTGTGGGCTACTTTACCCCGATCCAGCACCAGAGCGGTATCGGAAAGTGCTAGTGCCAAGTCCAGGTTGTGATCCACGATCAGTATGGTCAATCGCGTTTTCAGTACCAGGATGGCATTGAATACTTCCTCGGTCATGGCGGGAGACAGGCCCTCGAACGGCTCATCCAGCAGCAGGACCTCTACGTGCCCGACCAAGGCCCTGGCAATAGCCACCATCTGCTGTTCACCGCCCGATAACAGCGACGCGTCCACGTTGTAGCGCTCTTTGAGACGCGGGAAGACCTTGAAAATCTCTTCGTCCGTCCAGCCGTTGGAGTCCCGGCCGGAGCGCTTCAGGCGGCCCAGCATAAGATTGTCTTTCACCGACAGACCCGAAAAAAGCCGGCGACCCTGCGGAACGAAAGCAATGCCCAGGCGCGCCATCGCCTCGGGCACCGGGGAGGCAATACTCTGCCCCGCGATATGGATTGAGCCCGAGCCTATCCTGGCCAGCCCCAGCATGCTTTTCAGCAAGGTCGACTTGCCCGCGCCGTTCCTGCCCAGAACAGCCACGACCTCTCCCTTGCGCGCCTCACAGGAAATATCCGACAAAATATGGCTTTTTCCGTAGAACGCATCCATCTTGTCCACGCGCAAGGCCGGTGCGCCGGAAAGCTCGGCCTCGCGAACCCGAGCGGCCATCGCCTCGCTGCCCGAACCGATATAGATCTCGCGCACCTGTGGATTGCTGCGCACTTCAGCGGCATCGCCTTCTATCAGAACGCTCCCCTGGTTCATGACTGTGATCTTATCCGCCATGGAAAAGACCCGATCCACATCGTGCTCGACCAGCAAGATGCCGATACGGTCGCCTAAGCTACGAATAAGCCTGCCGATGCGATCGCGCTCGGCTGCCGCCAGACCGGCCAGCGGCTCGTCCAGCAACAGGATGCGCGGCGCGGCGCCCAGGGCCAGGCCCATGTCGACCACCCGCTGTCCGCCATAGGACAGATCTTCGGCTATGGCGTCTTCCATGCCCTGCACGCCCAGGTATTTCACCAGATCGTCTGTCTGCGACTGGGTGACGCTTAATGTGTCCAGCCTTTTCAAGAGCGAAAACCGCTGCGCATCACGGCCAAGAACCGACAGGCACAGGTTCTCGCGCACGGTCAAACCCTTGAACAGATTGGTTATCTGAAAGGACCGTGCCAACCCGTTGGTGCATATCCGCTCTGGAGCCAGCTTATCCAGACTTGTCGATCCAAGCTTCAAGCTTCCCCGATCCGCCGGAAATAGGCCCGATATAAGGTTGAACAGCGAGGTTTTCCCGGCGCCATTCGGTCCGATCAGCGCATGAACACCTTTACCCGCCACATTGAGATCAACTTCGTTGACTGCCTGGATGCCTCCAAAGCCCTTGCTTATGCCTCGGCAGTGCAAGACCTCGTCACCCGTCGCAGCCAGAAACTCGGGGAAAAAATTGGGATCGGCCGGCATTACTCTATTGCCCATGGCGGCCGACGTGATTTTTTCGGGCACGATCAATCGGAACAGGCGCATGCCCACGCCAGTCAAGCCCGAGGGCGTCACCAGAATAAAAAAGATGAAGACCAGACCAAAATACAGCAGCCAGTCAGCCGTGTACATCGACAGATATTCGCGGAACAGAATGTAGAAAACGGCCCCAAAAATGGGTCCCGAATAGCTGCGCATGCCGCCGATCAGGACAATGGCCAGCAGTTCGCCCGAGAATGCCAGCGACATGCTCTCGGCCGATGCAATACGATGGCTAAGCACCGACAGCCCGCCGGCCAGGCCGGTAATGGCTGCAGACAATACAAAAGCCAGCAACTTGTAGGAATCAACGTCGAAGCCGATGAACCGGGTTCGCAGCTCGTTCTCGCGGATAGCGGTAAGCACCTTGCCGAAAGGCGACTGCGTCATGCGGAGCAGGAAAGCGGCAACCAGAAAAGCAACGATACCCACAAAAATATAGAAATTGCGCGAATTATCCAGGTTCACACCCAGTAGCGTATAGCGTTCTATTCCACCCAGGCCGTTTTCCCCGCCGGTCAGCGCCGTCCACCGATAGGCCACCGCAAAACACAGCGCAGCGAACGCCAGTGTCAACAAGGAAAAGTAAACGCCCCGGCGACGCAGGATCAGCAAGCCAACCAGCAACGCCACCACGGCCACCAGCACCAATGCGGCCAGCAACGGAGCGATGGATGAGCCCGGGAAGTAGCGCTGCTGGAGTATCCCCACGGCATAACCGCCGATGCCGAACCAGGCGCCATGCCCGAACGAGACTAGGCCGGTACTGCCCAGCAAAATATTCAGCGCCAGTCCCGCCATGGCCAGCACAATGCATTCCACCGCCGTGCTGTAGGTCAGCCCGCCCAAGTCGAGCGCCACAGGCAGCACAACCAACCCCAGCGCGATCCAGCCAAGTTTCTTGAGTTCTTCCATAGCCATATGCTTACTCCAACCGTTCGAACTTTTCACCCAGCAATCCACGCGGGCGCACTACCAAGATAAGCAGCATAAGAAGATATAAAGAGGCTTCTGACGCCGGCGGATAGAAGTAAGAGGTCAGGCCCCGAATCACGCCCACCAACATGGCGGCCACCACTACGCCCCAGAAACTGCCCAGGCCGCCTATCACCACCACCACGAAGGCCGCCGTTAGAATCTCCTGACCCATGGCTGGCTGCACGCCTGTTATAGGAGCCAACAGCAC
This sequence comes from Pusillimonas sp., assembly GCA_036570485.1. GTDB lineage: Bacteria > Pseudomonadota > Gammaproteobacteria > Burkholderiales > Burkholderiaceae_B. The sequence continues at coordinate 7,291 of DATCYE010000067.1, forward strand.
CCCCGCCAAGCCGGCCAGGCCTATGCCCAGGCCGCACACCGCCGTCATTACCGGATTGAGCGAAATACCCATGGCCCGGACCATATCGGGATCGTTGATACCCGCCTTGACGATCTTGCCAAAGGCCGTTCTATTGAGCAGCAGCCAGGTTCCCGCCACGGCGGCAATCGCCACGCACAGCATGCCGATGCGATAGAAAGGATAGAAAAAGTCGCCCACAATCACCTGCCCATGTGCGAACTCGGGAATCGAGAATGACAAGGGGGAAGCGCCGAATATCATGCGCAACGCCTGCTCTATCACCATCGACAAAGCAAACGTGAACAACAAGCCCAAGGTGGGATCGGCTCGATAAAAGCGCCTGAAAAACAGGCGCTCCACTATCATGCCTAGTATGCCGACCAGAATCGGCGAAACGACAAAGGCCAGTCCGTAACCCAGGCTGTCACTAAGAAAGACAACCAGGTAGGCGCCTATGGCGTAGAACGCGCCATGCGCCAGGTTGACTATGCCGCCCAGGCTGAAAATTATGGACAGGCCCAAGGCAATCAAAAGGTAATAAAACCCCAGCAGCAGGCCGTTGGCCACTTGCTGAATAATAAAAATCAGTTCCGTCGGCAAAACATGTCCCCAGCATAAACCAGGCGCGGGTCAGGCCCCGCGCCTGAACATCAAGCACCTTAGGCGAACTTACACATATTTTCTTCCTGGGTTGGCGCAAGCGTCTCCAGGCTTTCGTTCGCTCCGGGTACCGGCTTACTGGTCAACATGAAGTCGTCTTTCCCGGCATCCTTCTCGCCGCTGGGCCGGACGGTATACATTTCATACATCATCTGGTGATCCCAGGGGCGGAAGTAACCCGGTCGTTCGCGAAGCACGTCGAATTTGTTGTCGCCTTCCAGGAAGGCAATGACCTTATCGACCTCGGTCGACTTGTTCTTGGCCATGGCTTCGGCCAGTATCTTGATAGCCAGGTAATCGTTGACCGCCTGATTCTCGGGTGTTTTGTCCCAGCGTTTGCGAAAGCGAGTCACGAATTCCTGGGCCGATGCGGCCTGCACCTGATGCGTCCAGATAATGGGCCACACCCCACTGAATCCGTTCTTGCCTGCGCCCCAGATGCTGGTCATATTCATGTCGGCGCCCGCGAAAGGGATATCGATATTGAACTCGTTGTACTGCTTGGTGAAGTTGGTGGTCTGGTTGCCGGCCAGGTTGCTCATGACCAAGTCGGGTTTTTGCTGCCTGATCTTCAGCAAGGACGCACTGAACTCGGTGGCATCGGTGGGCAGCATATCGTTGGATACGAAAATAGCCCCGTTATCGTCCATGAACTTCTTGGTCCGCTTGAACAAATCGTGC
>DATCYE010000068.1:0-4362 GCA_036570485.1 Pusillimonas sp.
ATAGAAGAGGGCGCCCGCATCGGGCCGGGCACACGCCTGGGGCCCGCGTGCGTCATCGGCGCCAACTCGGCGGTGGGCAGCGATTGCCTGTTGCATGCCCGCGTCACCCTTTATCACAATGTCAGCATAGGCGATCGCGGCATCCTGCATTCGGGCTGCGTGCTGGGCGCCGATGGCTTCGGTTTCGCGCCTGACCCCCGGCAGGCGCCCGGAGCGTGGGCTAAGATCGCCCAGATCGGCGGCGTGACCATAGGCAACGACGTCGAAATCGGCGCCAACACCACAGTTGACCGGGGCGCGCTTGAAAACACCCTGGTCGGCAACGGCGTAAAGCTTGATAACCAGATCATGATCGGGCATAACGTCCAGATCGGCGACCACACCGCCATGGCGGCCTGCGTGGGCGTTGCGGGGTCCACCATCATCGGGCAGCGCTGTACCATAGGCGGCGCAGCCATGCTGTCCGGCCATTTGGTGCTGGGCGACGACGTCCATGTTTCGGGCGGAACCGCAATCACTTCCAGCATTGCCAGTCCGGGCCGCTACACCGGCGTGTATCCGTTTGCGGATCACATCCAATGGCAGCGCAATGCAGCCGTGCTGTCGCAACTGGCGCAACTGCGACGCAGGCTCAAAGCAATCGAAAAAAACGAATCGCAATCTAAATAATCGCAGCACCGGATTAATGTAAAAGCAGGATATAAATAAAATGGAACTCGACGTAAAACAGATCATGGACCGCTTGCCGCATCGCTACCCGATGCTCCTGGTTGATCGTGTGCTTGAAATGGTCCCGGGTAAGAGCATCGTGGCCATCAAGAATGTGTCGATGAACGAGCCTTTTTTCACAGGCCACTTTCCTCATCATCCGGTCATGCCGGGTGTGCTCATCATCGAGGCCCTGGCGCAAGCCGCTGCGTTGTTCTCCTTCGAGGACGACAGTGGGGTGAATCCGGCCGACAAGAAAATCGCCTACTACCTGGTCGGTGTCGATGGCGCACGCTTCAGGCGGCCCGTGGTACCGGGCGACCAGTTGCGGCTAGAGGTCACGGCCGATCGCATCAGCCGTTCGATCTGCAAGTACACAGCCAAAGCCAGCGTAGACGGCCAGGTGGCGGCCGAAGCCAAAATCATGTGTGCGATACGCGTGCTGGAAGACTAGCAATGGCCGGTTCGATACATCCTACCGCCATCGTCGCCGCTGGTGCCCAGATTGCCGATAACGTCAGCATAGGGCCCTATAGCATCATCGGTGAACACGTCGTCATCGGCGAGGGTACGGTGGTCGGTCCGCATTGCGTCATCGACGGCCACACCAGCATAGGCGCCAACAACACCTTCTACCGGTTCTGCTCCATCGGCGGCATGCCGCAAGATAAAAAATATCAGGGCGAACCCACGCGGCTTGAAATCGGCGATGGCAATATGGTGCGCGAATACGTCACCATCAACACCGGTACCGCGCAAGACGTGGGCGTGACCCGCCTGAAAGACGACAACTGGATCATGGCCTATGTGCATATCGCGCACGATTGCCAAATAGGTAGCCATACCGTCATCGCCAACAGCGTGCAATTGGCGGGACATATCCATATCGGCGACTGGGCCATACTGGGCGGCCTGACCGCCGTGCATCAGTTCGTACGCATCGGCGCGCACACCATGATAGGGGGCACCAGCTCGGTGCGCCAGGACATCCCTCCTTATCTTATCGGCGCGGGCGATCCTTTCCGACCTGTGGGGATAAATTCCGAAGGCCTGAGCCGTCGCGGCTATACGCCCGAGGCCGTGACAGCGCTTAAAGACGCCTACAAGCTGCTTTACCGCCGTAACCTGAAGGTGGACGAAGCTTGCGAGCAGATGCGTGTGCTGCAACAGGAAAAACCCGCCGAGCACGATGCCCTGCAAACTATGATCGATTTCCTGGCGTCCTCGACGCGGGGCATTGCACGCTCATGAGCCTGCGCGTCGGCATGGTGGCAGGTGAGCCTTCGGGCGACCTGCTTGCCGCCCGAATCATTCGGGGCATACACAGTAATCAACCGCAAAGCGTGTGCCAGGGCATAGGCGGCCCAGCCATGGACGGCCAGAACTTCGACGCCTGGCACCCCATGCATGCCCTGACCGTTTTCGGCTATGTGGATGCCTTCAAGCGCCTGCCCAGCCTGTTATCCACCTATTTCGACGTTAAAAAGCGCTGGCTGGCCGACAAGCCTGATGTCTTCGTCGGCATCGACGCACCAGATTTCAACCTGCGCCTGGAACATCAACTGAAACAAGCGGGCATCCCCACGGTGCATTTCGTGGGCCCGTCCATCTGGGCCTGGCGCTACGAGCGCATACACAAGATACGAGAAGCCGTCTCGCATATGCTGGTGCTGTTTCCTTTCGAAGAGGAAATCTATCAGAAAGAGGGCGTTCCAGTCACTTATGTGGGCCATCCCTTGGCCGAAGTCATTCCCATGGAGCCGGACAAGGCCGCCGCCCGCCGCTACCTGGGTGTCGATCCGGGCGCACGTGTGCTGGCCCTTATGCCCGGTAGCCGTGCATCCGAAATCAAGCTGTTGGCGCCGCGCTTTTTGCAAGCCGCCCAGATACTGCTGAAACAAGATCCCGATCTGCAAATACTGGTGCCTATGGTCAATGCGGAACGCCGCCGTGAGTTTCAGGCCTTGCTGGAGCAGTATCCGGTTCGCAATTGCCGTATCATCGACCAAGCGCCCACGGCATCTTCTGGCGTGCCCGCCGTTTCGGCGCAAGACACAGCTTTCGATACGCGACCGGCGGCCTGGAATGTCATGGAAGCGGCCGATGCGGTGCTGGTGGCCAGCGGCACGGCAACGCTTGAAGCAGCTTTGTTCAAGCGCCCCATGGTGATTTCATATGTACTTTCGCCCATGATGAAACGCATGATGGAATGGAAATCCGGCCAGGCACGACCCTATGTTCCGTGGGTTGGCCTGCCCAATGTACTGGCGCGCGACTTCGTCGTGCCCGAGCTGCTGCAAGACGACGCCACACCGCAGGCCCTGGCCGAAGCGACCTGGAAGGCGCTGACCGATGCACCCTATGCCAAGCAGGTGGCGGCGCGCTTTACCGAAATCCATCAGTCCTTGTGGCGCGATACGCCTGCGCTGGCCGCGCGTGCCATCATCGAGCAGGTCAGCCATGGGTCAGCCTGATCTGTTCGCCGGCATCGAGGTGCCGGGCATGCACGTTGCGGGAATCGATGAAGCCGGGCGCGGCCCCTTGGCGGGGCCGGTATTCGCGGCTGCCGTCATCCTTGATCCGGCGCGCCCCATCAAGGGCCTGGACGACTCCAAGAAGCTAACGGCCGTGCGTCGCGAAGAATTGAGCCTGATCATACGCGAGCGAGCCGTGGCATGGTCGGTGGCCAGCGCCAGCGTGCAGGAAATCGACAGTATTAATATTTTGCAGGCCACCATGCTGGCAATGCGCAGGGCCTGTGAAGGCCTATCCGTGCAGCCCGGCAAGGCCTTGATCGACGGCAATCGTCTGCCCAAGGGTTTGTCCTGCCTGGCTGAAGCCATCGTAGGTGGAGACGCCCTGGTCGAGGCGATTTCGGCCGCATCCATACTAGCCAAGACCGCACGCGACGCCGTCTGCCTGCTACTGCACCAAGCCTATCCCGACTACGCTTTCGACCAGCACAAGGGCTACGGCACGGCCTTGCATTTGTCGCGCCTGGAATCCCACGGCCCATGCCCGGCGCACCGACGCAGCTTTGCACCGGTCAAACGCCTGCTGGCAACCATAGCCTGATGTCCTTGGACCGATTGCTGCGCTGATCCGAACGCGACTCCATCCATCAGACAGGGCACCGACGCTTTTCCATGGGGCTGACCTTTGAACCGGACGTTTTAAATGAAGCATATTTCCTCGCGGGACAATCCTTTGTACAAGCGGGTGCTGCGGCTGGCCGGCGGCAAGCGCGATCCTGGCGCTGACGCCGATGCACCGCGCGTGGTGCTGGAGGGAGCCCACCTTTGCCAAGCCTGGCTGCGCTATGCGGGAGCGCCGGAGCTGGCGCTATTCGATGTGGAAAAACTTGAGACGCAAGCCGAATTGAAGGATCTGGCGCATGCGTTGGATTCTTCTATATGCCTGAGCTGCGATTCCCGGCTGGCCAAGGGTTTGTCGCAGGTGGAGCATGGGCAAGGGGTGTATTTTGTGGTGCCCGTTCCCACGGCGCAATTACCCGCAAAGATAGACCGCAATTGCCTATGGCTGGACCGCATCCAGGACCCGGGCAATGTGGGCACTTTGTTGCGGACGGCGGCGGCGGCGGGTATAAGCCAGGCTTATTTGTCCGTGGGTTGTGCGGCGGCTTGGTCGGCCAAG
>DATCYE010000069.1:0-3051 GCA_036570485.1 Pusillimonas sp.
TATTTGCTGTTCGTTCAGGACACGCGGGTTGTGTCCTTGCAGCAGCAGGAACAGCTTGGCTGTTTCTTCCAGCTCCTCGATGGCGTATACGGCCGATTCCAGCGTGATGCCCGATACTACCGGGCCGTGGTTGGCCAGCAGCACGGCGCTGTGGCGCCCCGCCAGGCCTGCTATGGCGTCGCCCAGCTTCGGGTCTCCCGGGCGGTGGTAGGGAATCAGCGGGAGCGAGCCGATTTTCATGACGAAGTACGCGGTCAGCGGCGGTATGCAGCTATGGGGGTCAAGGCCCGACATACACGAAACGGCGGCGGAATGCGTGGAATGCAGGTGGACGATGGCCCCCGCCGCGGACCTCTCCCTGTACATGGCCCGATGCAGGAAGGCTTCCTTGGAAGGGGGCGCGCCAGAGAGCAGCGTGCCGTTGTCGTCGAGCTTTGACAGACTTGCGGGGTCGAGCCCGCCCAGGGAGCTGTTGGTGGGCGTGAGCAGCCAGCCGTCTTCAACACGCACGCTGATGTTGCCGCTGCTGCCGGCGGTCAGGCCGCGCTGATGCAGGGAGGCGCCAAACCGGCAGATGGCCTCGCGCTGGCGCGATTCGTCGCTCATGGCAGGAAGCTCCATGCTTTGGTAAAGAAATCGGTGCTGCCGAAATTGCCCGATTTCAGGGCCAGGTAAAGCGTGGGCGAGCTGTCCAGGCTTATGCCCCAGGGTACGCCGGGATCGATTTGCCGGCCTATGCGCAGGCTGCGCACATTCAGCGCGGTGACCACGGCGCCCGATGTTTCGCCGCCAGCCACGATCAACTGACGCACACCTTGGGCAACCAGCCCGGTTGCGATCTTCGCCATGGCTTGTTCGACCAGTGCGCCGGCCCGTTCGGCACCCAGCGCATCTTGTGTGGCCTTTATGTTTTCGACCGAGGCGGTGGCATAGATGACCACGGGTTGATCGGAGACAAGCGGTGCGGCCCATGTCAATGCCTCGGAAGCCACGTCGTCGCCACGGGCCAGACGAATGGGGTCTATGGCGAAGGCGGGTGTGCCGCGGCTGATGAGATCGGTCAATTGAGCTCGGCTGGCCTGTGAACAACTGCCGCACAGAATGGCTTTGAAGCCATCGGCGGCGGGCAGGTCGTTTGCGGTGTCACGTTGTTGCAGCAGCCCCCGGGCCTGAAAATTTTGCGGCAGGCCAAGCGCAATGCCCGAGCCCGCGGTGACAAGTGGAAGCTCGGCGCAGGCCGCGCCGATCTGGATCAGGTCGTCGTTCGACACGGCGTCGACGATGGCGATACGGGTTCCCTGCGCCCGTAGTTGATGCATGCTGTCGCTGATTGCGGATGCGCCTTTGGCCACCACCGAAAAAGGGATCAAGCCCACGGGGCTGTTTGTTTGCCGCTGCAGTACCCGCACCAGGTTGGAGTCGGTCATGGGCGTAAGCGGGTGGTGGCGCATGCCGCTCTCGCCCAGCAGCGTGTCACCCACGAAGAGATGGCCTTTGAACAGGGTTCGGCCATTATCGGGGAAGGCTGGACAGGCAATGGTGAATGAGGCGTCCAGTGCGTCCATAAGCGCGTCGGTGACCGGGCCGATGTTGCCTTGGTCGGTGGAATCGAAGGTAGAGCAGTATTTGAAATAAATCTGCCGGCAACCCGCTTCGCGCAGGAAACGCAGCGCCGCCAGCGAATCGCCGACAGCCTGGGAAACAGGGGCGGTGCGCGACTTTAGCGCGATAACGACGGCATCCACATCGGGAGGCGGTGGTGCGTCGGGAACCCCGATAACCTGAATGGTGCGCATGCCGGCCTGCACCAGCATGCCGCACAAGTCGGTCGCGCCGGTGAAGTCGTCGGCAATGCAGCCTAGCGATATGCTCATGGTTATGTAATGACCCTGCAAGTGGATTCAAAGATACAGATATAGCATACGCATCATGTATCGTGATAGCTCGATAAATGAGGCAGATTGGTGTGTCCCGAGGCGGCTTCAGTTTCGCGAGTTGGCGTTTCGTTGCACCATTGCTTCGCTTTTAACAGAATCGACGATGTGCGATTGAAATGATTGGCGATGAGTTTTGTGATCCTTTTTTCGTCTCGTGCCATGGCTGCCTCGAACAGCTCTTTATGTTCGGCATCCACGTCGGACTCGAAGCGTCCCAGTTGAACCGCCAATCGCCGATACCTTTCCCATTGGTTATAAAGTGCATCGCGAATCCGAAGCAGCCAGACGCTGTCGCATCCCGCCACCAGCGCCCCGTGAAAATCGTCGTGAGCCAGCGTGTATGTGCCTGCTGTTGCGTCAGGGCCGTTTTTATCGGGCGTGGCGGTTTTCGACAATCGATGGAATGCCGCGACAAGGTTCGTCTCCCAACCCAGATCGCCAAGCCTTAACGAGTGCTTCAGGCAATTGATTTCCACGTCGATGCGTACCGAGGTCAGGTCTTGCAGGTCGTCGATCGAAATGGGTGCAATACGAAAGCCGCGCTGATTGGACGAAATGACAAGGCCTTCGGCGTCGAGGCGGGAGAGGGCTTCACGGACGGCACTCAGGTTGACTCCCAGGCGTGACACGGCGCTGCTGATGCGCACCGGATCGCCGGGTGCGAGCCGGCACGACAGCAGATCTTCTCTCAGTGCGTTGTACGCCAGTTGGGCCTGCGTGTTTTTTTTCATAATTTGTATTTTCTACGGTGCCGACGTGCCCGTAACCGATTTCGACAGTTTGACTTCGAGTCATCGTTAAGCAGTCGTGGCCTACTGCGCATTTCTGTCATCGTGGCCAGATTCTTTTGATTAATCGGATGCTCGCGCACGTCCCGAGTTTGCGATGGATTTGCTTGGAAAATGACAAGAACCCCTCTTTGGCGGGCTCTTGGCAAAAAACAGATTAAACCCTTGATTGTAGCAAATCAGCCCATTATCCGACCCCCTCCAAGTGTGTGTATCCGGATCAGGCGGTGCGTCTTTTTCGCCTGATTGTAGGCTGCGGCGACCTCATTTCAAGCATGCATTCACCCCATTGGCCTCCCGGATGAATCTGAAAATAAACTGATTGA
>DATCYE010000070.1:0-5420 GCA_036570485.1 Pusillimonas sp.
CACCCACGCCGAATATTCCGCTGGCCAGCCCCGCGAACACGCCCAACAATGCAAACCAGCCCTTGTGAAAATCCTGCGGCTTGCGTCGGGTAACGGACGGCGCACTCAGGCGCGGCGCACGTCGGCTCTGGTAAAAATAGAACACCGCAACGCACAGGACAAACAGCGCATAGATGCGGCGCAGCGCAATCGGATCGATACCCAGGGCTATTCTGGCGCCCACCCAGGTAAACACAATAGAGCCCAGCGCCCCCGCCACCGCCGCGTGCAGGTCGATCTTGGCGTGCTGGTTGTACTTGCGCACAGAAATCAGCACAGCCGGAAGCACCATGATAAGCGCCGTCCCTTGGGCCGCCTGCTGGTCCATGCCCATGACCAGGCCCAGCAAAGGAATGGCAAGCAAGCCGCCCCCTATGCCCAGCACGCCGCCGGTGAAGCCGATCAGGGCGCCCGACAGCAAACAGCCCAGGGCAATGACATACCACTCCAATGACTACCCCTTAAGCATGGTCGCGCAATCGGGCCATGGCGGCATCCACCCGGTCGACCGCCCATATTTCCAGCCCTTCTATAGGCTGCTTGGGCGCATTCGCCTTGGGGATCAGGGCCAGGCTGAAGCCAAGTTTGGCCGCTTCCCGCAGCCGCTCCTGGCCGCGCGGCGCCGGGCGGATCTCGCCGGCCAGCCCCACTTCGCCGAACACCACCAGCCCCTTGGGCAGCGGCTTATTGTTCAAGGAAGACATAATGGCCAGCAAAACGGCCAGATCAGCCGCCGGCTCGGTGATTTTGACGCCGCCAACGGCGTTCACGAAAACATCCTGGTCGAAGGTCACAACGCCGGCATGACGGTGCAAAACGGCCAGCAACATGGCCAACCGGGTACCTTCCAGTCCGACGGACAGGCGGCGCGGATTGGGAACGTGGGCGGTATCGACCAGCGCCTGTATTTCGACCAACAAGGGACGCGTCCCTTCCTGGGTGGCCATGACGCAGGAACCCGGTACATCCTGCTCGTGCTGAGACAGGAACAAGGCCGACGGATTGGTAACGCCGCGCAGCCCGCGATCAGTCATGGCGAACACGCCCAGTTCGTTCACCGCGCCATAACGGTTCTTGAACGCCCGCACCAGCCGGAAGGAAGAATGGGTGTCGCCTTCGAAGTAGAGCACCGTGTCGACGATGTGCTCCAGCACACGCGGGCCGGCCAGGCTGCCGTCCTTGGTAACGTGCCCGATCAATACAATGGTAATGCCGGTTTGCTTGGCCAGACGCGTCAACTGAGCCGCGCATTCACGCACCTGGGAAACCGAACCGGGCGCAGCGCTGAGCTCGCCCGAATAAAGGGTTTGAATGGAATCGATGACGGCAACGCTGGGTTTCTGCTCGGTTAGCGTCGCCATGATGGACTCCAGCCGGATTTCGGCCAGCAGGTCGACTTCGCCGGTAAGCAGTTCAAGGCGCCGGGCGCGCAGTGCCACCTGCTCGGCCGATTCTTCGCCGGTCACATACAGCACTTTGACGGCTCTGGACAAAGACACCAGGGCTTGCAGCAACAGCGTCGATTTACCTATTCCGGGGTCGCCCCCTATAAGCACGACAGCGCCCGGCACCAGACCGCCGCCCAGCACGCGATCAAACTCGGAAATGCCCGTGGGTTGGCGCGGTAGTTCGCGCGCTTCGATTTCGGCCAGGCTGCGCACAGGGCTGGCACCGGCCAGCGGCGCATAGCGATGTGCGGAAACGCCGCTATCGCGGGTTTCCTGTAGTGTGTTCCAGGCGCCGCAATGCGGACATTTGCCTTCCCACTTGGGGCAGGTACCGCCGCACTCAGTGCAGGTAAATAGGGTTTTTGCTTTGGCCATCTGGCAAGTTTAACCGGCCAGCGTAGCGCTACCTGCCGGCAATGCTGCCCCCGCCGTCCACGCCCAGCACCTGCCCCGTGATAAAGCCGGCTTCATTGCTAAGCAGAAAAGTGACTGCCGCCGCTACATCGGCCGGTGCGCCGAAACGGCCCATGGGTATGGATGACAGGGCTTTTTTCTCGGCGTCGCTGCCTTCGGGATGGCCGGCCCGAAACAATTCCGTCTCGATGGGGCCGGGCGACACGGCATTGACCGTAATGCCGTAAGGCGCCAGCTCCAGCGCCCAGGTCTTGGTGCAGCCCACCAGCGCGCTTTTGGCGGCCGAGTAACTGGTTCGGTTGACCGAGCCATGCGTGACCCGGCTGCAAATATTGACGATGCGCCCTTCCTTCCTGGCCTTCATGGATGGAATAAAGGTTTGTGTTACCTGAACGGCGACCCGCACATTCAAATCGAACACATGGTAGAGCGAAGCCAGATCGACTTCGCCCAAAGGTTCGGGCAAGACCATTCCGACATTGTTCACCACGGCATCGATAGGGTATTTTTCGCGGATGACACGCAGCATGTCTTCGGTTTCACCGGCATTGGCCAAGTCGCAGGAATACAGATATCCCGGGAAATCGATATCCTGCGTATTGCGCGCAAGGCCCACCACATGGCAGCCCAAGTCAGCCAGGTGCTGGCTGATGGCCCACCCTATTCCCTTCGTTGCACCGGTCACCAATACACATTTGTTCTTCACGCGATTTCCCTTTCAAGTTTCGTCGAGATACGGAAAGACGACGCAACAGTGTACCCAATGCGGGTGCACGCTAAGCAATAATTTTAGGCACCCTGGGCGCCACGGCGCACAACAGCTCGTAGCCTATGGTGCCCGCTGCCTGCGCAACCTCGTCGACCGATGGGCCGCCTTCACCCCACAGCACGACGCGGCTTCCCACACGGGCTTGCGGCACCGGCGTCAGATCGACCGCCATCATGTCCATGGATACCCGCCCGAGCAGCCGCGTGCGTATGCCGTCGACCGAAATAGGTGTACCGGTGCCGGCATGACGGGGATAGCCGTCGGCATAACCGCAAGCCACAATACCGACCCGCATAGCCTCGGTGGACACAAAGGTATGCCCATAGCCCACGGCGCCCCCCGCAGGTATGCTGCGCACGCTGATGAGTTCCGCCGCCAGCGTCATGACGGGCAAAAGGCCTAGTTGCGCCGCCGGCCTGTCGCCAAAGGGCGAGGCGCCGTACAGGCAAATTCCGGGCCTGAGCCATTGCTCCTGGTCCGGTGCCATGGGCACTTGGGCCCACAAACCCGGTGTCAGCGTCGCGGCCGAATTGCACACGCTGACCTTGCCGGGCAAGCCCTGCGTGGTCTCGTTGAAGATATCCAGTTGCTGTCGCGTGACGATGGGATCGTCGTCGGCGCAGGCAAAGTGCGTCATCTTGCCCAGCGCCCCCAGGATGCCGCGCTTTTGCGCCGCCTGGGCCTGTGTGTATGCGGCGCGATACGCGTCCACCGCAAAACCCAGACGGTTCATGCCGGTATTGAGTTTTATAAAGGCGTCCAGGGGCACGGCGTCAGGCCGGGCCGCAGGGGCCGCAAGCAGCATATCCAGCTGTTCCTGACAATGCACCGCCGTTGTGAGCCGGTATTCGCGCAGCACGGCGATATCGCTGGGCTGAAAAAAGCCTTCCAGCAGCAAAATGGGCTTGTCCCAGCCCAGATCCCGGCAGCGTATCGCTTCGTCCAGATCCAGCATGGCCAGGCCCTGGGCCTGCTGGAAGCCCTGCACGGCGTTGTCGATGCCGTGCCCATAGGCATTGGCCTTGATGACCGCCCAGATGTTGGGCGCAGCCCGCCCTGCGACCTGGCCTAGCTGCCGAGCCACCGTATGCAGGTTATGACTTAAGGACGACAATAAAATGGTTGCCGAAATTGGACGTGGCATTGCTTCTCTCCGTGGATACCGAAGTCTAAACCACCAACAGGCGATTCGTCGTCCAGACCTGCCTTATACTCGGCGCCTATGGCTGTCGATCATTATGAAAACTTTCCTGTCGCTTCTGTGCTGCTGCCGCGCCGCTTGCGCCCAGCAGTACGGGACATCTACCGCTATGCGCGCACGGCGGACGATATCGCCGACGAGGGCGACGCCCAGGCCGCCCAGCGCCTGGAGCAGTTGGCGGGCTATCGCGCCGCGCTGCATGCCATTGCCGGCCAGACCCTGAGCCTGAACAAGGGTGACCCCCGCCTGCCGGTATTCCAGCCGCTGGCTGAAACCATACAACGGCACGCGCTGCCGCTGGAACCCTTCTTCGACCTGCTCTCGGCCTTCGAGCAAGACGTGAGTACCACACGCTACGAGGGCGAAAGCCAGTTGCTGGACTACTGCAGGCGCTCGGCCAACCCCGTAGGAAGGCTGATGCTGCATTTATATGAAAAACCCAGCCCCGAAAACCTGAGCTGGTCAGATTCGATCTGCACCGGCCTGCAACTGACAAACTTCTGGCAGGACGTGGCCGTGGACTGGGCTAAAGACCGCGTCTACCTGCCGCAAGACGCCTTAAAACGCCACAATGTCGACGAGGTCTATATCGCCCACTACAGCGCGCTGGCGAACCATGCGCCCGCAGACCAGGGCGTCATCGCCTATGCCAACGACAAGCACACACCGGCCTGGCAGGCCTTGATGGCTGAACAGGTGCAACAGGCCCGGGAACTGCTTTTAGCCGGCCTGCCGCTGACGCGCCAGCTGCCGGGACGCATAGCTTATGAGTTAAAGCTGGTCGTGCATGGGGGATTACGTATCCTGGAACGCCTGGAACAATTACACTACGACATATTCTTTCACCGGCCCACGCTTAGCAAACGCGATTGGATGCTGCTTCTGTGGCGGGCGCTGCGCTAAAGCCCGCGCCGCCCACGATCACGGCCTTACCCCTTACGACCACGCATGAGTCCAGACGAATACTGCCAGAACAAGGCTGCCCAAAGCAGCTCCAGCTTCTACTATGCCTTTTTGTTCCTGCCGCCCGAGCGCCGCAAGGCCATCACTGCCCTGTATGCATTTTGCCGCGAGGTCGATGACGTCGTCGACGAATCCCACGAACCCTCCGTGGCGCGCATGAAGCTGGCCTGGTGGCGCAGCCAGATAGAACAGCTCTATAACGACGGCCGTGGCGACCATCCCGTCATGCAGGCGCTTGCGCCGCACGTAAAAGCGTTCGATCTTAGTGCCGACAGGCTATATGCCATCGTTGAAGGCATGGAGATGGACCTGGATCAGACCCGCTATTCAGACTGGCCCGGTCTGCGCAAATACTGCTGGCATGCCGCCGGTGTGGTGGGCGAGCTTTCGGCCAGCATCTTCGGCTATACCCAAGCTGAAACCCTGGTCTACGCCGAAAAGCTGGGCTTAGCGTTTCAACTGACCAATATCATCCGCGATGTCGGCGACGACGCGCGGCGCGGCCGCATTTATCTGCCCGTCGACGACATGCAGAAGTTCAATGTTACGGCGGCCGAGATCATCGAACGCAAACATTCCGACCGCT
>DATCYE010000071.1:0-3273 GCA_036570485.1 Pusillimonas sp.
ACTGAAATGTTTATGTCTATACTTTTCCGTAGGCTCTTTCAGACCTCTGTTCAATCAAAATAATCATAGGGTGAAAGTATCGGGCCACACCGCGCAGTGCAAGGTGTGGCAGGCTTTTGCCCGCAGCGAGGAGTACAAGGAAATGCGTTTTCTCTCAATGTTGAAGGTGTGCGCGGCGGCCGCGTGCCTGATCGCCGCTTCCGTGCCCGCCCATGCCCAGGATCAACTGGCGCGGGTCAAACAGGCGGGCGTTCTGGTGCTGGGTACGGAAATGCAGTTTGCGCCTTTCGATTTTCTGAAGAACGGAAAACAGGAAGGCTTCAACAAGGAGTTTTTTGCCGAAGTGGGTAAAGGCCTGGGGGTTAAAGTCCGCTTTATCGATCTGCCCTGGCCCAGCGTACTGCCGGGCCTGGATGCCAATAAATTCGATATGGTCGCGGGCCCGCTCAATATGACCAAAGCGCGTATGGAGCGCTATACGTTTACACTGCCCATTGCCATTGGGACCGTGGCCCTGCTCAAGCGCACCAGCGACAAGGCCCTGACCAAGCCATCGGATATTGCCGGCAAGATAGTGGGAGGGCAAAAAGGCTCGTCCCAACTGGCGCAACTCAAGGCCTATGCCGATACGCTGTCGCCGAAGCCCGAAATCAAGGAATATATCGATTTCAACCAGGCTTACGCCGACTTGGCCGCGGGCCGCATTGTGGCCGTGGGCAATTCCATTACCAATATTGCCTACGTGGCCAAGCAGCGGCCGAAAATGTTCACGGTGGTTCAGCCGCCTTTTGGCCAGAAACTGTACTTTGCGTACATGGGGCACAAGGGGGCCGACAGCAAGTCGCTGCTTGACGCCGTCGACAATGTAATTCGGGCCATGCACAAGGATGGGCGCCTGGCCGCGCTGCAGAAAAAATGGTTCGGCATCGAAATGGATGTCCCGACCGTTGCCGTCGTGCCCAATGCGTAGCGTTCCGTAGGGCTGCTGATTGCCAATTCGTATGCGTGATTTCGGGGTTGTGCTTGAATGAGCATGCGTGAGTTCACTGGGCGGGGCGCTATGTGGTTTTTGGGACTATGTGGTGCTTGTGGATTGGATCTTTAGACGCGCCGGGGGCCAACCCGGGTGGGGTCGCCTTGTCCGGCCTGGCTTGCGCCAGGCTGCCCGGAGACTGAGCCGGACAGGAGCACTCGCGAAACTCGCGCCATGCACAGCAGTGCTGTGCAACCCAGGCGCTCAGACAGTCGCTCGTTTGCCTCTCCCTGTCCAGATCAGTCTTCGGCGGACGCGAAGCTCCCCCACCCGGGCTTGGCCCCCAGCGCTGACAGTTCGATCGATCGTGGCGTTTTATATGGGCGCTTAGTCGATTTTTGGGCTCCGCACATTACCGGTAAAACAGCACGGACTCAGCAAGAAGCAGCCGCTTCCTCCCAGGTACGCCATTCCCGATTCGAGCGGCGGTGGGCCCGCAGGTGGGGGTAAGCGAGCTTCGAGCCCAACCTTGGGCAGTCTGGCGTGAGCCAGACCGGGCGAGGCGAGCGCACCCCGCCTGCGCACCCACCACCGCGGCTAAAGAACCACAGTACCACTACCAACGGCGTAGATACCCCTCAGTCCAGCATTTGCCGGTTAAGCTCTTCCTGCATCTTGCCGCGTGTTGCAAGCCATCGATGAAACGCGCGGCAGTGCGGCTTGTCGAAGACACTATGCTTCCATTTGAGAACATAAGGCCAGGGCAGCGGCAGGGCGCGCTTGAACGGAATCACCAGCCGCCCCGATGCGATTTCTTCACCGATCATCGAACATTGCGCCAAGGCAAACCCGTGTCCGGCCACCGCCGATTCGATTGTCATGTGCGACAGGGAAAAAATCCGGAGGCTTTCGATTTCGGAAGACACCGAATTTGCCGCGAACCAGTCCCGCCACGATGGGGGCGACGCAAACTTCGGTCGCCAGTCGGTAGTCAGCAACGGGTACGCCAGTATGTCGCGGGGATGTCTCAGAGCCCGGCCCGCGCCAAGCAGCGCGGGGCTGCACACCGGTACGACCAGATCGGTATAAAGCACCAGCGAACCCTGCGCCAGGTCTTTCGTATCGCCATAGGTAATCCGGAAGTCGATGTCCTCGAGCTCTCCCCAGGGCTCGGAATGACTGCCCTTGAACTGGATGGCCAGGTCGGGGTAGTGCGTGTTCTGCCATTCGAACACAAGAGGGGCGAGCCAAGTCTTCAGAAGCGATGGCAGGGCGCTTAGCGATAGATTGCGCACGTTTTGCGAACGATCCAGTTCCGCTTGCGCTTCGCGCAGCAGTTCGAACGCGTGCGAGCACGATTCGTGGAACCGCTGGCCGGCCGTGGGCAGCTTCAGGCGCTTGCCGTCCTTGAACGTCAGATCGGCGCCCAGCGCTTCTTCCAGCAATTTGATCTGCTGGCTGATTGCTCCAGGCGTGATGTGCAGGCGCCTGGCGGCTTCGGCCAGGTTGTTGCTGTGCCCGACGGCCTCGAAAATTTGCAATGCGCGTAAAGGGGGCAGGGAATCCATGGCATGCCGATTCAATGAATATACGGCTCAATTAATACATTAGTTATTCTAAATAAAATTTCTATTTCCCGCAGAAAATATTACCTTACTATTGAACCAATAATCTGGAAATCCAGCGTGGAACCTAAAGGAGGCCCCTATGTTTTTGAAAAATGCCTGGTATGTCGCTGCCCTCGATAGCGAAGTCGGCCGTAACCTGCATGCGGCAAGAATTCTGGGCGAAGATATCGTTCTGTACCGTAAGCAGGACGGCAGCGTGGCTGCGCTCGAAGACGCCTGTCCGCATCGGAAGCTGCCTTTGTCCATGGGGCGGCTGCAGGGCGACGACGTGGAATGCGGCTATCACGGCCTGACCTTCGATTGTTCCGGTAGCTGCGTGCGCGCGCCCGGTATTGCCCATATTCCCAAGGCCGCCGTGGTGCGCAGCTACGCCGTCGCCGAACGCTACGGTCTGGTATGGGTCTGGATGGGCGACGCCGCCCTGGCCGATCCGGCCAGGATCGTCGAGGTCGCCCATTGGGGCGATCCGGCCTGGGGCATGAATCGCGGCGAGGCGCTGACGGTCCAGTGCAATTACCGATATCTTACCGATAACCTGCTGGACCCGTCCCACGTTTCGTGGGTGCATCAGACATCGTTTGGCAATGCGTCGATCGTAGGCCAGCCTTTGCAGGTTGCGGTCAACGACGATGGCGTGCTGGTTTCGCGCTGGATGCGCGACGTGGAGGTCGC
>DATCYE010000072.1:0-2873 GCA_036570485.1 Pusillimonas sp.
ATACTGGACCGGTCAGCTACTACCGTCGGCCGCGTGGGCTCTTCTTTGTACTTGCTGCGCGCAGACACTCTTTAGCCGCCACACCGTTACTCATCTGCTCCATCCACGACAAGGCATCGACATAGGACAGAAAGTGATGGAGATAACCTGGCGAGAGTTCGTGCATCATGGAAAGCGAACGATGTACCAGATTGCTTGAATTAAGCGGCCCCGCATTGCCCGGAACCCGCGCCTGCGATTGGCGCAATTGGCGATTGGTGCTGACCTTGGACCAGGTCGCCCGAAAATAATCGATGGCCGATGATTCAAGAGGAAAGGCCCGCCGCCATGCGGCATCGTTCAGGGTGCCGCCCGTACCGTCGCGGGGCGCCTGGCTGGCGGTGTACGCAACAAGTTCGGCCAACGGCCCTGTGCCGGATTCAACAGGGGTAGCCTGGGCGGCATTGCCTATGCCTTTAGCCACATCGTCTGCGTAAGACTTGAGCAGTGTATTTAGCCTGTCGTCCAGAAGGCGGCGCGCCGCGCCGCTTTGGGTAGCAGTGCGCTTGGCCAGTGCCTTGATGAAATAAAAACGGGCCGGATCCAGGCTATCGGCGCCGCGCTCCTGCCAGGCATCGAGCAGCGCCAAGGCGTCCGGCGGGCCACTACTAGTCATTAGATGACTGCCTTGTTCTGGACAACTTGGGAACAGGCGCTATTTCTACACGACGGTTTTTGGCACGCCCCTGTTCGTCGGCGTTCGAACTGACTGGCTGTTCGGAGCCGAAGGCCGCCACAAAAACCGAAGACGACGGAACGCCCTCATTAATCAAGGCGCGCGTGACCGTCAGCGCGCGCTGGGCAGAGAGGTCCCAATTATCGGCAAACTGCCGATTGCCCTCGTGTACCGGCTGATCATCGGTAAAACCGCTGACCATCAGAACTTGATCCTGGGACTGAAGGTAATCGGAAAGAGGTCCGACCAGAGACTTCAATATTTCGAGGCCCTCGGACTGTAATTGGGCGGAATTCAAGGCAAACAGCACGCTGCCGCTGATGCCGATACGGCCGTCAACCAAGGTCACCCGGCCCTCGGCCAGAGGCCGGGCCAAAGCCTGTTCCAGGGACTTGCGGCGCTGCGTTTCCTGCTGGTGCTGTTCGGTTTCCTGCTCCAGCCTGACCGACAGTTCCATCTGCATGCCGATAACGCCCACCAATACAAGCACAAAGGCACCCAACATCACCGACATCAAATCGCCGAAAACGGCCCATACCGGTACGGTCGGCTCCAGGCCAGCGTCGATATCCTCGTTCATGCGGTCACAGAACCCGGCGTGGACCGAGAGTCCGCCATATGTTGCAGCTCTTCAATAATCTGCTTTTGCGACATTACACTCAGATCGATGACTTCTTTAGCCTGCGCTACATAATAAGCAAGCTGTTCGTCGCTGCGTGCAATGGATTTGCTCAGTGTCGCTTCAATGCCTTGCAGTTGCTCCATCAACGCCGTGTTGGACTGGCTGAACAATTGCACCGCCGTGCCGAAGGCCTCACTCAGGCTCGCGACCTCGATGGCGCCACCTGTGACTTGTGCCGAGATATCGGTGAGCCTGCCGGTTTCCGTCTGGATTTTTTCGGTGAACCGGGTGCCCACACGATCAAGCATATCTGCCGATCCTTCGATCATGGAATCAACGGCTGCACGCTGCTCGCTGCTGGCATGGTTCACAGCTGTGAGCAGCGCTTCAACGGTTTCCAACAAGCGCTTGCGCTCTTCCAGCATCGCATTGTCGCGCGCCATGCTCTCGGAAAATACCTGACGCACTTCGGTGACGAGATCGGCGGCAGCCTTGGGCGCTTCAGACGCGGCCTGCACCAGCCCCGCGATCTGAGCGATTGTGCTGCCGGCGTGCTCTCGCGTCGAAGATGAAATATCGCGCGCTGTTTGCGCCATAGCATCGCAAATTTCCTGTTGCCGGCTGGCTGCGCGCTCGCCCTCTTCCTGCCATTGTCGGCTTAATAATGCAGAGCTTGCGCCCAACGTATCGGCCCATACTGTCAACCGCTTTTCGTCCTGCGATACCAGGGCTGCCTGAAGCTCGCTTTGCGACTGACTGACCGTGCGCAGCAATGATGTGGAATGCTCCGTCAAGGCGCTATTCCAGGTCTCGGCCATCTTTGCGGTCGATGCTTCAAAACGACTCGTCAGGCCGTCCAGTTGCTGCTGCACTGCCTGCTTGATGGTGTCGTGCAGCGCGCTCGTTTCCCGGGCGATATCGGCCATTGTGGACTCGACCAGCGGCTGGATTGCCGTGCCGGCCGCGCGGGCGCTTTCAGTCACGCTTTCCGTCAATGATTTTTCCACCGACCCGGCCAAATGCGTGTAAGCGGTTTCGGTCTTGGCATGGAATACGTTCTGGCTGGCAACCAGGCCGTCGTTCAAGACACGCTGGTGCTGCTCCATGGCCGACATCATCGCTTGCAAACGATCAGCCATGATCGTCATGCCTTCGGCTTGACGATGCATCAGCGTCAGGCTCTCTTCGCGTTGATGGATAGCCGAGAAGCCGCGCAATGCCGTCGCCATCCTGGCATCCAGCAACTGCGCCGCCCGCAAGCGATCGCGGCGGCACAAGGCCGATAGCAAACCCAACATCGCCGAGGCCGCCACGCCCGCCACCGAAGTACCGAAGGCAAAGCCCAGTCCCTTGACCGGAGCGGCCAGCGATGCGCGTATCGCTTGCAGGTCGGTTGCGCTTTCCAGCGCCAGCCCTGTACCCCGCAAAGTAGCAACCATACCCAAAAAAGTGCCCAGCATTCCAAGCAAGACCAGCAAACCCACAAGATAGGGCGCCAGCGCCGGTGCCGGCAAGCCGACGCGCTCGCCCTCGATC
>DATCYE010000073.1:0-16927 GCA_036570485.1 Pusillimonas sp.
AAGCGCGGCGGAAATCAGAAAAATCGGAATATCCTGTACCTGCAGTGCAACCAATGCCAGCGACAGGGCCATTAGAGTTGCGATCATGCCCGCCAGGCCATTCATGCCATCGACGATATTAAGCGCATGCGTGCTGCCCCCCACCGCGATCATGGTGAACAGCAACGATACGGGCCAGAACGAAAGCACCCAATCGGCCCACGACAGGCCCACGCGCGACACGCCGCCCAATAGCCACCAGGCAATGGCCGCCGATGCAAAGGCTGCCAACAAGCGCTTTCCTGACCCGACATCCTTGGTGATGTCTTCCAGCAGGCCAGCCACGAATACAGGCATCGCCGCAATGAACAGCACGGGCCACAACCAGGTCAAGGTCATGTTGCTGGGGCCGAGCACCAGCAAACCGGCCAGACTGCCGGCCAGCACAGCCAAGCCGCCCACACGCGGCGTGGCGCGCGAATGCGTAGCCTGTGGCTTGTTCATGTCCGAATCGCCTGTAAACATCCCGTGCCAGCGTTCCGAAGCGACAATCAAACCGCCAACCATGAACGCCACGATACAGATATAAAACCAGGTAAACGATTCCCAAGCTGGAGGAGAAATCACGAAATCCCTATCTATAGTGGAAGCTTTAACATTATCAGGCTAACTTGTAACAAACCGCCGAGCCGTGCCGTAATACATGCAACAAGAAATATAAGCACGGATAAGCCGTACTGCCTATCGGCCAATTAGTTGCAAACGTGAAAAAAAACAAAAAAAAGCCCGAGATCGTAAGATCTCGGGCTAAATCCACCAAAGGAGGAGGGTGGAGGAGACAACCGTGGCATGTCGGGCTACCAAAGCATTTTGCTTGAGACCATGTGACCGGGGGTTTTCCCTCTGCAATCACGTTTCGACATCCGATAACTAAATTGTATAGCGTTCGTTTGTGCGTTGCAAGATAAAAACACGAAAAAACTGTAACTTAGCTACTCTGTGGCTTTTTTCACACTATTCCTACACTACAAACCAAATATAGCAAATAAGTATTAACCCGGGACTATCATGCCGTTACAAATAAGTCGCTTTAAATTCGATAGGCGGTGGTCGTCATGACTTTGGACATGGCTTTCATGACCAGCCTGACGGGCGCGGGCAACTTATGGGCCCCATGCGTCTCAGCGGTATTGCGATGATTGATTTCGTCGTCGCGCATTTGCGTGACGATATCGCGGGATCTTTGATCGGCCTGCGGCAGATCGCTTAGGTGTCCTTCCAGGTGCTGCTCGACCTGCCTTTCCGTTTCGGCCATAAAACCCAGGTTTTTACCCACGCCAGCCCGGCCGGCCAGCACACCCAATGAAAACGAGCCCGCATACCAAAGCGGATTGAGCAAGCTGGGGCGGCTTTCCAATTCGTGCAATCGGTCACGACACCACACAAGGTGATCGACCTCTTCGGATGCAGCCTGATGCAGGACATCACGAATTGATGCATCGCCGCAAAAGAAGGCTTGACCGCGATACAAAGCCTGGGCGCATATTTCCCCCACATGGTTTACCCGCATCAAACCAGCGGCATGTTGCTGCTCGGCGGGCGACAGAGGTGTCAATGCATCAGCCTGCACGGGGAGCTTGCCGGCGGGATTGGGCCGGCTGGCATGCACGGAGCCGTCCAGCACCTGGACCGCGCGCCCCGCCTCGGACAAGATACGATCCAGTACTCCCATGCGGCGCGAAAAACCTATGGTTCCGTCTTGTGTGTTTTGCTTATCCATAGTCTTTATGGTGCTCCCTATCTATTACTGTTGCAAGAATCGCCTGATGCGGCGGCGCTCCGCCACCAGCCAGACCAGCGGCACGACCACCGCCACAATCACTAGCCCCTTGCCGGCTATTTCCTGATCGCTTAACAAATAAAAATTACAGAGCCGTTGCGGATTGTCCTGATACAGCAAGCCCGCGATGGCCGTCATCCAGGAAAAATTTCCCAGAAAAAACAAGGTTATAACGCTATTGGAGCGGCGCAGCGAATCGTACAATGCCATGCCTGCAATAAACAGGCCTGCATACTTCAGGCCATTGGCCGGCGCCGACACCAAAACCTGATCCAGGGACCTGGGTATCATCCAATACGCCGCAACGAAGGCGCACAGCAACAAGCCAGGTATTCCATATTCATTATATTTGGCCCAATGTTCGCGCAGGCCGCGCATACCCACCCTTGCCCCCAGGCCGCTGGCCGATAGCCCTTGGGTCGCAAAAATACCGGCAAACAAGATCAATGGAATGTGCAGCAGCATGTGCAAGCTCATGCTGCGCGTCAGAATCGGCTCCAGCACGACGGCAAACAGCAATGCACCGGCGCTGGCGGCGCCCCAAACGACGGCCCTCATGGCTTGGCCCCTTGGCTGGGGATACTGGCTGCGACATAATCCAGCAGACCCACCGCATCACCAATATCGACGATGCGGGTCAAGCGCCCGTCGGACGTCACCACGTGGTAGGCGGCATTATGCTCGTACTGTCCCAACGGGGCCGGCACCACCACAATACCGAAGGCATCCAGCAAGGCCTTACGCTGAGCTATGTGGCGAATGGCGGCAAACGTCCAGATGCTGGAATCGGCTCGCATGCGTTCGGCATACCTGGCCAGTTCAACAGGCGTATCGGCAGGATCGAAGCTAAGGCTTATGATGCGCACCCGGTCGGCCAGGTCGCGCCGCACGATGGCGTTCTGAAGCTGCTGGAATTCACTGCCCATGGCCAGACAAATCGAGAAGCAGCGCGTGTACATGAAATTAACAATGGCCAAGCGCCCGTCGCTGCGCAGCGCCTGCCGAAACAAAAGAGGGTCGCCGGCGCTGCTAAGCAGCGCCGCATCGGGCAAAGCCCTGGAATACCGTGCAATGTCGGCGCGCCGGGCCGCTTCGGTAGTCAGCACGGTGTAGCCATCGGTCTGCATATATAAGGCGCCCATGCCCAATACACCGACCAGCAGTATCGCCAAGAGCAATTTCATTGAATGCCCTCGCTTACTTCAGCGCCTCCAGCTCGGCATCGCCATTCCAAGGCTCCGTGTGCGCCGCCGTTGCTGCGCGCTCGGCCTTGACCATAGCCGCATCGACCGGACTGGCCGCGTTACCGAAGCTGCCGCGTATGTGGCTCACCACTGCGGCAATCTGCGCATCGTCCAGCTTGTCCTTGAAGGTGGGCATATGTCCGTTGTAATGCGTGCCGTTAACCGTAAGATCGCCGGTAACGCCATGCAGCACGATTTGCACGGTTAACGAGGCTTTGCCGTTTACCCATTCCGAGTTCGCCAGCGGCGGGAACACGCCGGGCAGCCCCTGGCCGGTAGCTTGATGGCAGGCCAGGCACTGCGATGTATAAATTTGGGCGCCATCGACCGCCTCCCCGCTTCCACCGGTGGTGGCCACCTGAAAGTCGGCCGCCGTGCGACGGTCGCCGTAAGCCGGCGGACTGGATTGATAGGTGAAAAAAATATAGCCGATGGACGACACAAAAAGCGCCCCGACAATAATAATGACCAACCAGGGGATAGACCGGTTCCCTTCATAGGGTTCCGGCATCTCACGCTGCTGGGCTTCAATTTTCTTGGAAAGGTCTGACATTTTATTCTCCAACGACGCACTCCCGGCTGCGCTTGCACGCCGGGCCGGAACCATGGCTATTTAGCGGGTTCCGGCGGCGGCTTAACCGGGTAGGTGCGATCCAGCGCAAGCAGGTACTCCACCAGATCCAGCGCTTCGGGGCGTGCCACGACCACCTGGCCCACCGGGGCATAAGCCGGCGGCAGATTCACAACCTTGTCGCCCTTTTCGGCCTTGTCCTTGATCTCGAACAGATAAGGATACGAGGGCATGATGCTGCCGGGCGTGTAGGCCCGGGGCTGATAAAGATGGCCCAGGTTCCAGTCCGCGCTGGGCTGGCGTGCGCCGATGTTCAATAAGTCCGGTCCGGTACGCATGGTGCCCAGCAGATGCGGATTGTCGTAATAGTAATCGCCCGCCACCGGCGCGCGCCCCCATCCGCGCTTGAAATCGGGCGCCTGCGACTGGGCGCGCGGCTGCTGGGTATGGCAGTAAACGCAACCGTTTTCTATGTACTGCTGACGCCCGCGCAACTGCGCCGACGTGTAGGGCTTGAGCCCTTCGGATGGCTGCACGTCCGAAAGCTGCATATAAGGCACGACAACCAATGTGGCGGTGGCCAGAGCCAGGGTCACCATGGCCCCGCCAAGCAGTTTGTATTCGCTTTCCATGATCAGGCCTCCGCTGCCGAGGTCACTGCGGCGCCAGCCGCCTGCCGTTTATGAAACAAGGCCGGCCCCACCCGCTTGCGACCATAGCGCAGCGCCATGGCGACGAAATGCACTGCAAAAACCAGATGCCCCAGCGTCATGGTTGCGCCGCCCACGGTGCGTGCTTCCAGATAGGGAATAGTCAAGCGCACCGAGTCCATGAAGGGCCGAGTCGCATCCAGCATGGCAACACCTTGCAGCCAGCCACCTATGGACAGGCCAATGAAATAAATACCGAAACCCAGCACCACCAGCCAGAAGTGCAGTGCGATCAATTTCGGATACGGCCACTCCCAGGACATGACGCGCGGCATCACAAAGTAGATGGCGCCGAACATCACCAGTGAGAAGAAGCCATAAAGCCCCAGGTGCGCGTGAGCCACCGTGAAATGAGTAAAGTGCGTCACTGTATTGACGCTGCGCAACGCCTCGACCGAGCCCTGCACCGAGCTGAGCGTATACATCATGCCGCCCAGCACGATGAAACGCAGCGTGGGCGAATAGATCAGTGTCTTGAAGTGATGCCGCATGGTCATATGCTGGTTGACCGAGAACGCCAGCACGGGCACCACCATCATTATGCTCTGAACAATCGACAGCGTAATCAGCCAGCCCGGCACCGGCCCGCCTATCAAATGGTGGCCGCCGACCTGGCCATAGAAAAAGGCCAGGGCCCAGAAGCCCAACAAAGACAAGTTATAAGACTGAATGGGCCGACCAATGATCTTGGGCAGAAAGTAGTACACCGACGCAAGTGCCACCGGCGTGTAGAACAAGCCCAGCACGTTGTGGCCGAACCACCAGTTCATGGTGGCCTGCTCCACCCCGAAGTGCACGCTGGGCAGGTTACCAACCAGGAACAAAATGGGAAACCAGAACAGCGCCGCACCCATGTACCAGATGGACACGTATAAATGCTCCACCTTGCGGTTCTGCAAGGTAAATACCAATGGCAAGCCGATCAGCGCGCCGCCGATGACGAACAGAATGTCGATTTGCCAGGGAATTTCCAGCCACTCCAGGCCGTCGTTAAAGCCCGCAGCGATACTGCCCAGCCCGGCAATCAGCGCGGCATTCCACAGCATGGCACCCAAAATCGCGAAACGGCCACCCATCAGTTCCGTTTTCAACAGACGCGGCAGTGTCCATATGGCAATGCCGAATGCCGCCATGGGCGCCCAGCCGTAGGCTACGGCGTTCAGGTGCAAAGTGCGTATGCGGCCAAAAGTCAGCCACGCATACTCCGTCAGGAAATCGGGCTGATGCAGCTTGATCGAGCTGATCAGCCCCGCGCTCGACGCAAAAATCAGCCACACCACGGCACAGGCCAGAAACACAAAAGTTACGTAGGCGGTCGACCGGTCGGCTTGCACGCGCTCTGCCAGTTCCTGTGCCATGCGTGCATCGCGTGCCGGATCGACCGTAGCGGTGTGCGTGGCATCCACGGCGCTTTGCAACGCGCGATGCTGGTCGGCGGTGGCAGCCGGCTCTTCGACCTTGCCGATTTCGCCTTCGGAAAATATGACGTTGGCGGCTGCGGGATTGTCGTCGAAAAGATGCTTGCGCAAAGACCAGATAAAAACGAATAGGCCGGTAACAGACAAAATGAACGTCAGCAGCAGCAAGGTGACTGTGTTCATGAAAACTCCAGAACGAAGATCGAAAAAGCAACCCGAAGGGAATGCCCGGGCGCTTAATAGTATCGCCTCACGATATAACCCTTCAAAATAATACGAGAAACACAAGGGGAAACCCTTAATTTCCCTACGCCGAATATTGGTAATCCGCAAACTCAATAAGGCAATTCCTGCGCCATGCGATGTGACGCAAGGCCTGCGATATGGGTATGATTAACCTTTAGACTGAACATCGAAAGCGGGAGCACGCATATGGAATGCACGATAGACTGGGGCGGCCCCGAAGGCATGCTGTTTACGGCACGAACCGGCAGCGGCCATGTGGCGGCCATGGACGGCGCGCCCGACGGCGGCGGCCATAATCTGGCGCCCCGCCCCATGGAAATGGTGTTGGCCGGCACGGGCGGTTGCGCCGCCTACGATGTCGTGCTTATCTTGAAGCGCGGTCGCCACGCAGTTACAAACTGCCAGGTTAAACTGACGGCCGAACGCGCCCAGACCGATCCTAAAGTATTCACGAAAATCCATTTCGCCTTTACGGTAACGGGCAAAGACTTGCCGCTGCCCGCCGTCGAGCGTGCCGTGCAGCTATCGCACGAAAAATACTGCTCGGCATCCGCCATGTTGGCCAAAACGGCCGACATCTCGCACTCCGTAACCATTATCGAGGCCTAGCCAACACGCTAAGCAGCTCGCATCAATCCAGACGACACTCTTATCGCCATGCACCAGTACGAAGATTTCATGCGCCACGTTTACGAACATGGCGTGGTCAAGACAGACCGGACCGGCACGGGCACGCGCTCGGTTTTCGGCCACCAAATGCGATTCGACCTGTCCAAGGGCTTTCCCCTGATCACCACCAAGAAGCTGCACACCAAAAGCATCTTCATAGAACTGCTGTGGTTTCTGCGTGGCGATTCGAATGTGCGCTGGCTTCAAGAGCAAGGCGTTTCCATCTGGAACGAATGGGCCGATGACCAGGGCGACCTGGGCCCGGTCTATGGCGTGCAATGGCGCTCCTGGCCCACACCCAACGGCGAGCACATCGACCAGATAACGCAAGTGCTCGATCAAATACGCAAAAACCCCGATTCGCGCAGACTGATCGTATCGGCCTGGAACGTAGCCGAAATACCCAATATGGCCTTGCCGCCCTGCCATGCATTCTTCCAGTTCTATGTGGCCGATGGCCGACTGTCCTGCCAGCTGTACCAGCGCAGCGCCGATATTTTCCTGGGTGTGCCCTTTAATATCGCCAGTTATGCCCTGCTGACTCACCTGGTAGCCCAGCAATGCGACCTGGAAGTCGGAGACTTTGTCTGGACCGGCGGCGACTGTCACTTGTATAGCAACCACCTGGAGCAGGTCGCGCTGCAACTGTCGCGCGAGCCCCGCCCCTATCCAAGCCTGAACATCAAGCGCAAGCCCGATTCCCTGTTCGACTACCGTTACGACGATTTTGAAATCACAGGCTACGATCCGCACCCTCATATCAAGGCGGCCGTTGCCGTATGAACATAACCGTCGAAAATGGCGCGAATGCGCCCACCATACAGCTGGTCGTCGCCTACTCGGCAAATCGCGTCATTGGGCGCGACAACACCCTGCCATGGCGCCTGCCTTCCGATCTTGCGCACTTCAAGCGCACGACGCTTGGGCACCCCATCGTTATGGGCCGCAACACCTGGGAATCGCTGGGCCGGCCCCTGCCCGGCCGCCCCAATCTTGTGGTCAGCCGCAATGCCGGCTACCAGCCTCAGGGCGCCACCGCCTACCCTTCGCTGGAAGCGGCGCTGGCGGCCTGCGCAAGCAGCGGCAAAGTCTGCGTCATAGGCGGCGAACAACTGTTCCGCCATGCCCTGGATCTTGCCCATGAAGTCGTCGCCACGGAAATCCACGCAAACATAGAAGGCGATACCTTCTTTCCGACCCTGGACCCCGCCATCTGGGAAGAAACCGAGAGGCAGCCGCAAGCGGAAGAAAACGGCCTGACCTTCGATTTCGTCAGCTACAAGCGCCGGTCCGGCACGTAACAACGCGGCTTGACCCCCGCAAGCGCAACACCCGTCTGCAAACCCTGTCTTCGAGGTGACCATGAACAGCCCAGCCAACACTCCCGATCTGTCCAATCTGTGGATGCCCTTCACGGCAAACCGTCAGTTCAAACAGCACCCACGTTTGCTGGCCAAGGCCAAAGGCATGTATTACACCGCCTCGGACGGCCATCGGATACTGGACGGCACGGCGGGCCTGTGGTGCGTCAACGCCGGACACGGTCGCCAGGAAATCATCGATGCCATCTCGCGGCAGGCGGCCGAACTGGATTACGCGCCCAGCTTCCAACTTGGGCATGGCAATTCATTTCAGGCCGCATCGGCGGTGGCGAAACTGATGCCCGAAGGCATGGACCGAATCTTCTTCACGAACTCGGGGTCAGAGTCAGTGGATACCGCGCTGAAGATCGCACTGGCCTACCATCGCGCACGCGGAGAAGGCCAGCGCACACGACTGATCGGTCGCGAGCGCGGCTATCACGGCGTAGGTTTCGGCGGCATTTCGGTGGGTGGGATCTCACCCAACCGCAAGACGTTTTCGGGCGCCCTGCTGCCGGGCGTTGACCACCTTCCGCATACGCACGACCTATCCCGCAATGCCCATACGCGCGGCCAGCCCGCCTGGGGCGAACACTTGGCCGATGAGCTCGAGCGCATCGTCGCTCTGCACGACGCATCGACCATTGCCGCCGTCATCGTCGAGCCCTTGGCCGGCTCCACCGGCGTCCTGATCCCGCCCAAAGGCTATCTGGAAAAGTTGCGCGCCATCACCAGCAAGCACGGGATATTGCTGATCTTTGACGAAGTCATCACCGGCTTCGGACGGCTGGGCGCAGCCACCGCCAGCGAGTTCCTGGGGGTTACGCCCGACCTGATCGCCTTGGCCAAAGGCATCAGCAATGCCAGCGTGCCGGCCGGCGCCGTAGCCGTCCAACGAGAGATTCACGACACCATCGTGGGCGCAGCAGCCAACGGCATCGAGTTCTTCCACGGCTATACCTATTCGGGTCACCCGCTGGCCATGGCGGCGATTATCGCCACGCTGGGCATTTACGAAAACGACCGCCTGTTCAAGCGCGCCCATGGCCTGTCGCAAACCTTCGAAGATGCCGCCCACCAACTGGAAGGCGCGCGTCATGTCATCGACGTGCGCAACCTGGGCCTGGTCGCCGGCATAGAGCTCACGCCAAGACCGAACGCACCCGGCGCACGCGCTGCCGAAGTTTTCGCCAGTGCTTCGACCAAGGAGTAATGCTGCGCTATACCGGCGATATCCTGGCGATTTCACCGCCGCTCATCATAGAAGAAAACCAGATTTCAGAGATATTCGAAAAAATCGGCGAGGTCTTGAAAACGGTCGACTGATCGCGGCAGCCTACCGACTAAAAAGTAATAAAAGAAGACGGAACGCTCAATTTCTAGTATGATGTATTAGGTCATATCAAGTTTACGGTTCACTTGACCTGTCAAACGTCGCGTACGCGGCATTATTTGCTGTTTTCAATATCGTCTACATACCCGGCACAGGGTTGATGAAATCGCCCCTGGCGATGATACGTTCTGCCACGGGTAGTGCTGGAAAATGTAGTTCCATTCGATTTATCTGAAATAAATCCGGCATTCTGAACCGTACGGTTCTACTGCATAGGCAACACGCTTGCCCATGCAGCTTCTATTACGTTGCCAACCGGGCTGCGCTTGTGGTTTGGCCGCATCGTGGTCCAGCCGCTAGAAGACGCAACAGTCATTCTGACAAATGAACAGGTCTGCCTTTGGCACGGCCCAGACATTCGTCATCACCTGGAAAGGGCTGCTTCATCGCTCTTTCACACACAGAGGAAACTTTCCATTGACTATATCCAACAAACTCAGCGCCGGCATGTTGCTACTCGCCGTTATGATCGGCGCGCCCGCCCATGCGTTCACACCAGAATCAAGCGACCCAATCAAGATTGTTGACAATAACTGGTCAAGCCAAAAAGTGCTGGCTCGCGTCGCTCAACAATTGCTTGAAAAAATGGGCTACGAAACCAAAATCGTACCGTCCGACAGTCAGGGGCAGTTTGCAGCAATGGGCTTGGGTGATCTGAGTTTGCAGATGGAAGTCTGGGAAGGAACCATGCACGACAGCTTCATGAAGGAAGTTCAGGCAGGCCGCATGGTCGACCTGGGCAGCCACACGGCAACAACACGTGAAGACTGGTGGTACCCGAATTACATGGAAGAAATTTGCCCCGGCTTACCCGACTGGAAAGCGTTGAACGCATGCGCAGCCAAATTCGCCGCGCCTGAAACAGCCCCTAAAGGGCGTTACCTGGCCGGCCCCGTCGACTGGATCAAACACGACAAAGAAAAGATCGAGGCGCTGGACCTGAACTTCACCGTGGTTAATGCCGGCTCGGCCGCTGCCTTGTTCGGAGAGCTGAAGTCGGCTGCCGCACGCAAGGAACCCATCGTATTGTTCAACTGGGCACCCAACTGGGTAGGTGCGGCATTCCCCGGAAAATTCGTTGAATTTCCCGAACACGAAAAAGCCTGCACAGAAGATCCGAAGTGGGGCATCAACCCAGACAAAACCTACGACTGCGGTTCGCCTAAAGGCGGCTATTTGAAGAAAGCAGCATGGTCCGGTTTTGAAAAGAAATGGACTTGCGGCTTTCAGTTGATCAAAAACATCGACTTTACCGGCCCCATGATCGACCAGGCGGCAGCAATGGCAGACGTTGAGGGCATGAAGCACGATGAAGCGGCTACTGCATGGATTAATAAAAATCAGCAACAAGTAGCGGCATGGATGCCGGACTGCGCCAAATA
Source organism: Pusillimonas sp. (assembly GCA_036570485.1). Classification (GTDB taxonomy): domain Bacteria; phylum Pseudomonadota; class Gammaproteobacteria; order Burkholderiales; family Burkholderiaceae_B. The sequence continues at coordinate 10,814 of DATCYE010000073.1, forward strand.
ATCATCCGCGTGCACGCAACTACATGCATCTAGTTGCGTGCACTCTCCATTGGTCTTTGCACCATTATTGGCTTGAGCCCGAATCAAGCCCGCACTTATCCGACACCCTATAGTTTTTTATTTTGAGTCAGCGTCGATGTAGCAACACCGCTGATCCTGTCGGAAAGTGACTGCGCCTTTGCGCATTTATATGACAGGTTGGCAATGAGTAAATCAATAAAAATTTCATGTAAAAATCTTTGGCATTTGTTTGGCAAAGGAGGCTCCGGCTTTCTGAATAAGCACCGGCACGATCCCAGCGACGAGCAATTGGCCTCGGCCGGCCTGGTTGCTGCCGTGCGCGACGTCAGCTTTGATGTCCACGCAGGTGAAATCCTGGTCATAATGGGATTAAGCGGTTCGGGCAAATCGACGCTAATACGCTGCCTGACACGGCTGATCAAGCCCAACGCCGGCCAGGTGCTGTTCGACGGAGTCGACTTATTACAAGCCTCGCACCGCAGCCTGACAGACATTCGGCGCCGCAAAATGGGCATGGTGTTTCAAAACTTCGGCCTGCTGCCGCACCGCACCGTATTGGACAATATTGCTTTCCCGCTAGAAATCCAGAACGTGCCGAAGGCTGCCCGTTTGGCCAAGGCGCAGGAACTGGTCGCAACCGTTGGCCTGGAAGGGCGTGAGCACAGCTTTCCGCGCGAATTATCGGGCGGGCAGCAACAGCGAGTCGGAATCGCACGCAGCCTTATTGGCGAATGCGACGTCTGGTTTCTGGACGAACCGTTTTCAGCGCTGGATCCACTGATTCGGCGCGAAATGCAGGACGAGTTTGTAAGCCTGCAATCCCGACTGAATAAATCGATTGTGTTCGTCACGCACGACTTTGATGAAGCCGTGCGCCTGGGCGATCGCATCGCCATCATGAAGGATGGCCGCTTGGCGCAGATCGGCACTGCCGAAGAACTGCTAATGACGCCGGCCAACGATTACGTGAAAAAATTTGTGCAGCACGCGCCACGAGCCAAGTTGATTACGGCCCAAAGAGTCATGGTGCCTGCAAACCCCGGCGATATCAGCCTGACAAACGTGCAAAACCCAATCCGGAACACCGATGTGCTGGAAAAAATAGCACGCCGCGTCATCGAATCCGATCAAGCATTGCCTGTGGTGGACGCCGCAGGCGTGCTGGTTGGCCAGGTCAGCCGCAAGCACGTAGCGGGGGCATTGTTCCAATGACCCAGACAGCAACTTTGGCGCACCCCAAAGTCATCAAAGCCGCTACCAGCACGCCGCGGCCAGTAGCGCCCGCCACCGCATCCGCCAGCATCGCCGCGCCGCTACGCAAGCCGCGTTCCAGGACAACTCCATACCATTGGTCCTTGTACTGGATGGTAGCGATTGCCATTATTGTGCTGGGCCAATTGGCAGTGGGACGACTTGATTGGGTCGCCCAGTACCCGTCCGCTTGGGTACTACCGCTAAAAGACTGGATTGATTCATTTTTTGAATGGCTGGTGTATGGAGTCCATTTCTTTAGCGGCACATCGCTGGAGTTCACACCACGCGACCTGACCCGTGGTTTCTCTGCGGTGCTGGCTTATCCCTTGGGCTTTACCGAGTCGCTGTTTTTCGACGGCTTCTCTAAACATGCGCCGGCCCTGCCCTGGATCACCGTAGTCGGCCTTGCGGCGCTGTTGGGCCATTGGCTGGGCGGCTGGCGCAGCGCCTTACTGGGTGCCGTCACATTCACTTATCTGGCCGTATTTGGCGTCTGGCAAGCATCGATGCAGACATTTTCTCTTGTGCTGATCACAGTACCGCTGGTGTTTTTCATCGGCCTGGTGATTGGAATATTGATGAATAAAAGCCAGCGCTTCAAGAATGCCGTAACGCCTGTATTCGACATCTTGCAGAGCATGCCGCCCTTCGCCTATTTGGTACCTATCGTAGTGCTGTATGGGGTGGGCAACGTGCCTGCCATGATCGCCACTGCTTTGTTTGCGGTGCCGCCCGTTGCACGCTGCATAGCCCTGGGCTTGGAAAATGTCAGTAAGGGTGTGCTTGAGGCAGGTCGAATGATGGGTTGCACGCGCCGGCAATTATTGTGGCAAGTGCAGATGCCGGCCGCGCGCTCTTTGCTGTTAGTCGGCTTGAACCAGGGAATAATGCAAACGCTGGCCATGATCGTGTTGGCGGCGTTAATCGGCGCATCGGGCCTGGGCAGTGAGTTATTGACGTCATTGCAGTCGTTGCGTCTGGGCGAAGCCCTGGAGCAAGGGGTTGCGATTGTCGTGATCGCCGTGGTGCTGGATCGCTTAAGCCGCAGCTATGCCTTGAAAAAGCCGGTGTATGTGAACCCCGATCTTAGCTGGTGGCGGCGCCACCCTTATTTGATTCTTGCGCTGGCGCTTTTGATTGTCAGTATTTTGCTTGCTCGCGCTCTGCCTGATCTAGCGTTGCTGACAGACGAGCACACCATCACTACCGCAGCCTACTGGAATGCGGGTATCGACTGGATCAACTTGAATATGTACGAGTCGGTTCAGGCGTTTCGCAACTTCATGCTGCTTGAGATCCTGATCCCGACACGCCGCTTTTTCCAGGCGATTCCATGGGTCACTTTTGTTGCCTTGATTGCACTGCTGGGCTATCGCCTGGGCGGTTGGTCGGTGGCGGCGATTACCGGTTTGCTTATTTTGTTTCCAGCAGTCACCGGCCTTTGGGTTCCAGCAATGACCACGCTGTACATGATAGGGACCGCAGCCGTGGTGTGCGTAAGCGTTGGTTTTGTAGTGGGACTGGCCGCATCGCGCACCGCAGCCTGGTCACGCGTTGCGGCGGGCGTTTGCGATTTTTTACAAACCTTCCCGTCATTTATTTATTTGATTCCGGTCGTGATGCTGTTCAAGGTCAGCGACCTGTCGGCCATTATCGCGGTCTTGCTGTTTGCCGTGGTGCCGATGATACGCTACACGATATTGGGCTTGCGCAGTGTACCGGCGCCCATCATGGAAGCTGCCACTCAACAAGGCACGACGCGCTTGCAGCGTCTGATCAAAGTGGAATTGCCAATAGCCTTGCCCGAAATCATGTTGGGCGTGAACCAGGTTATTTTCATGGCCCTGTTCATGGTGGCGATTACCGCATTGATCGGGACTCAGGATTTAGGTGCTGAAATCAATGCGGCGCGTTCCGGCAACGAAATTGGCAAGGCCTTGGTCGCAGGCTTGTGTATTGCCTTCATGGGAATTGCCGCAGATCGCTTGATCGGTGCCTGGGTCAAACGCAAAAAGCTCGAACTGGGATCAGTCTAAGGAAGTGTCGGCTTGCACGCCGACACCAGACTCGAAGGTCTAAGAGCGAAGGTCAAAAAAGCCTTGGCGACAAATGTCGCCAAGGCTTTTTTGTACAGCCACAACCTGGAAAAACTTAAGCCGATGCCTCTGAAACAGCGTCGGCCGTATCATCTTCGTAGGCCGACATAGGCGGGCAAGAGCACACCAGATTCCTGTCGCCGTAGGCGTTATCTACGCGCGACACGGGTGGCCAATACTTCCCGTCGCGCAGACTTGCCACCGGATAAGCGGCCGCCTCGCGCGTGTAATCGTGGTGCCATTCCGTAGACAACAGCATCTGCGCCGTATGCGGTGCATTGCGCAGCACATTATCTTCTGCGTCCGTTGCTCCGCTTTCCACCTGAGCGATTTCAGCACGGATCGCGATCATCGCATCAATGAAGCGATCAAGTTCGGCCAGGCCTTCGGATTCCGTCGGCTCTACCATCAGCGTTCCCGCTACCGGGAAGCTCATGGTCGGCGCATGGAAACCGTAGTCCACCAAACGCTTGGCGATGTCTTCGTTTGAAATCCCGCAAACATCCTTGATGGGGCGAATATCCAGTATGCATTCGTGTGCCACGCGGCCATTGTGGCCTGCATACAGCAAAGGATAATGATCGCGCAGGCGTGCGGCAATATAGTTTGCATTAAGAATTGCCACTTCAGTTGCTTCCAGCAGACCCTCGGCACCCATCATGACTATGTACAAATAGGGAATGGGCAGAATGCTGGCCGAACCGTAAGGCGCTGCCGAAACCGGACCCACGGCGGTGCCTTCGGGTAGCTCGCCCGATTCGCCAACCAAGCCCGGCAAATACGGAGCCAGGTGCGAACGCACCGCAACCGGACCCACGCCCGGTCCGCCGCCGCCATGCGGAATGCAAAACGTCTTGTGCAGGTTCAGGTGCGAAACATCGGAGCCGAACTTGCCGGGCTGGGCCAGCCCGACCATTGCATTCATGTTGGCGCCATCCAGATAAACCTGGCCGCCCGCATCGTGTACCAAACCGCAGATCTCGGTGACGGCGGTTTCGAACACGCCGTGCGTCGATGGATAAGTAATCATCAGGGCGGCGAGGCGGTCGCCCACCTTGGCGATCTTGTCTTTCAGGTCGGCCACGTCTACGTTGCCGTTATCGTCGGACGCGACCACCACCACTTCCATGCCGGCCAGCTGGGCCGACGCCGGATTGGTGCCGTGAGCCGAGGAAGGAATCAGGCATACATTGCGCTGATGCTGGCCATTGGCCTGATGGTAGCTGCGTATGGCCAGCAGGCCGGCGAACTCGCCCTGCGCGCCCGAATTGGGCTGCAAGCTGATCGAATCGTAGCCGGTAATTTCGCACAAGGCAGCCGACAGACGATCGATAAGTTCTTTGTAGCCCTGGCTTTGCACAGCCGGGGCAAATGGATGCATATTGCCGAACTCGGGCCAGGTGATGGGGATCATCTCGGCGGTGGCATTCAGCTTCATGGTGCATGAGCCCAAAGGGATCATGGTGCGATCCAGAGCCAGATCCTTGTCGGCCAGGCTGCGCAGATAACGCAGCATGTCGGTTTCGGACTGAATGCGCGAGAACACCGGATGCGTCAGTATGGCCGATTGACGCAGTACGGCGGACGGGATGCCGTGTTGCGCAGGCAAGGAACGCTGGCTTGATGCATCCCACGACTTACCCAGACCCTTGGCAAACACCTGCACCAAGGCGTGTACGTCGTCGACCGTAACGGTTTCGTCCAGCGACACGGCAATTTGTTGATTGCCCACTTGTCGCAGGTTGATGGACGCCGCTTGCGCCGCCTTGACCACGGCTTGCGTCGCCCCTGCGGTATCCAGCAGCAAGGTATCGAAAAATTGCTTGTTGACCGACGCCACACCCAGCTCGGCCAAAGAGGCTTGCAGGTAGGCAGTCAGGTAGGCGACACGTTCGGCAATACGCTTGATGCCCTTGGGCCCATGCCAGACGGCATACATGCCCGACATGACCGCCAGCAGAACCTGCGCGGTACAGATGTTCGATGTGGCTTTCTCGCGGCGAATATGCTGCTCGCGCGTTTGCAGCGCCAAACGCAGGGCGGGTGCGCCCTGGCTGTCTTTGGACACGCCGACCAGACGGCCCGGCATGGTGCGCTTGAATGCATCCTTGCAAGCCATGAAGCCGGCATGCGGGCCGCCAAAACCCAGCGGCACGCCAAAACGCTGTGCCGAACCGATGGCGATATCGGCGCCCCATTCTCCTGGAGCTGCCAACAAGGCCAAAGCCAGAAGATCGGTTGCCACCGCCACCACGGCGCCCTGAGCATGTGCCGCTTCGGTCAACGCACGATAGTCGGCAACACCGCCCAAACTGTGCGGATACTGCAGCAATACGCCGAAGCAATCGGGCAGGCCCTGCGCTTCGTCGCCCACCACCACCTGGATGCCCTGACCATCGGCGCGCGTGCGCAGCAATTCGAGGGTTTGAGGATGGCAATGCGTCGATGCAAAAAAGACCTGGCTTTTGGAACGCGAGCTGCGACGCGCCAGCGCCATGGCTTCGGCAGCCGCCGTGCCTTCGTCCAGCAATGAAGCGTTGGCGATATCCAGGCCAGTCAGGTCGGCCACCATGGTCTGGTAATTAAGCAGTGCCTCCAGGCGGCCCTGCGAAATTTCCGGCTGGTACGGTGTATAGGCGGTGTACCAGGCCGGATTTTCGAGAATATTGCGCTGGATCACATTGGGCACATGCGTGCCGTAGTAGCCTTGGCCAATGTAGTTGCGAAAAACCTGGTTGCGCCC